>NZ_NFKO01000012.1:0-56175 GCF_002160435.1 Pseudoflavonifractor sp. An176
AGTATCCCTCGCCTCGCCCCTGAGAGGCGGGGCAAGTCTCGCTCACGCCGTCGCACCTCCTCACCCCACCAAACCCGCTTGCGCTGGGCTTTGGCGGGGGCCCCGTAAAAGCCACCAGCTCCCTTTACACAAGGGAGGCTTTTTTTCCTGAATAAGCACACAAGGCCCGGAGCATGTGCTCCGGGCTTTGTTCATGGTAAAAAGAAAGGCTTTGCTCTTCGATCATTTTCAGGCGCAAGTTTGCTCCCCTGGCGAGGGGAGGCGCGCTCCGCTGGGGTGACTTTCTGCCGCCAGAAAGTCACCAAAGACCGCCAAAGGCGGGGCCTTCCCCCGCCTTGTGGAATCCACCCCGCGGTACGGGGTGTCCCTGCGTTATCCTTGTTTCGGCCCTTAGCCTGGTGGGGTCACATAGATGGCTTGCCGTTCTATGGTTTGGATTCACTTCTCTGTTCCTGCGTCCTTCTACTGCCAGGGCCTTACCCTGGTGAGCCGCTGTTTCCAGCTAACGGGGGCCTGGTTCCCGGCGGTGGAAACGCCGCACACCGGGGTGAGGCCCTGGAAACAGGGGCACCGTCTCACAGAGAAGGAAATGCGTTCCATAGACTTGCCGGGCCATCTATGTGACCCCACCAGGGCCAGGGCCGGCCATAGGATTGACGCAGTTCCAGCCTCGTACCCCAAGGGGGGTACTTAGGGGGGAACGCCCTAAGCGGGTTTTGGTTTCTTTTGCCCGCTCAAAAGAAACCCCCAGCGGGGAGCGTCCCCACCAGGCTGGCAAGCCGGAACCTGGGCGGTTAGACGATCAATTTCTCTTGATTCGTAAAAACAAATTGGCCGGAGAAAAGCACCTGCTTTTCTCCGGCCAAAGGTTTTTATTCTTCTTCCTGCTTGACGCAGACGATGTTCAGCTCGTCCAGCTGCTTGGGGTCCACGAAGGAGGGGGCGCCCATCATCAGGTCCTGGGCGTTCTTGTTCATGGGGAAGGGGATGATCTCCCGGATGGAGTCCTCACCGGCCAGCAGCATCACCATGCGGTCCACACCGGGGGCGATGCCTGCGTGGGGGGGAGCGCCATAGGTGAAGGCGTTGTACATGGCGGGGAACTTGCTCTTCACGTCGTCCTCGCCCAGACGCACCAGCTGGAAGGCCTCCAGCATGATCTCGGGGTCGTGGTTTCGCACGGCGCCGGAGGACAGCTCCACGCCGTTGCACACCAGGTCGTACTGGTAGGCGGTGATGGTCAGGGGGTCCACCTCGCCGGCAGCGGCCTTTTTCAGGATCTCCAGGCCGCCGTTGGGCATGGAGAAGGGGTTGTGGCAGAACTCCAGCAGCCCGGACTCCTCGCCAATTTCGTACATGGGGAAGTCCACAATCCAGCAGAACTCGTAGCGCTCACGATCCATGTGGTTGGGGCAGAAGTTGCCCAGCTTGGAGCGGAGCACACCGGCGGTCTTCTGGGCGGTGAGCAGTTTGCCTGCAGTCAGACCCACAAAGCAGCCGGGGGTGAGGCCCAGAGCCTCCACCACAGCCTCCTTGATGGGCTGGACGAACTTGGCGATGCCGCCCACGATCTCGCCCTTCTCATCGTAGCGGAACCAGTAGGCCTTCTCGCCGGACTGCACTTCCACCTGGTTGCACAGACCGTCGATCTGCTTGCGGGTGCCCACAAAATCGGTGACCACAATGGCCTTGACGGTGTTGCCCTCGAAGGGACCAAAGCCGCAGCCAGCCAGGACTTCGGTGGCGTCGGTGAGGGTCAGGTCAATGCGCAGGTCGGGCTTGTCGGAGCCGTACTTGTCCATGGCCTCCAGGAAGGGGATGCGGGTGAAGGGGGCCTGAGAGGCCACGTGGTAGGTGCCGTACTTGGCGAAGATGGGGGGCAGCACACGCTCCAGAACGGCGAACACGTCCTCCTGGTTGGCAAAGGCCATCTCCATATCCAGCTGGTAGAACTCGCCGGGGGAGCGGTCGCCACGGGCGTCCTCGTCCCGGAAGCAGGGGGCAATCTGGAAGTAACGGTCAAAGCCGGAGGCCATGAGCAGCTGCTTGAACTGCTGGGGCGCCTGGGGCAGCGCGTAGAACTTGCCGGGGTGCTTGCGGCTGGGCACCAGGTAGTCCCGGGCGCCCTCGGGGGAGGAGGCGGTCAGAATGGGGGTGGTGATCTCCATAAAGCCCTCAGCGGTCATGGCCTGGCGCAGGGCGGACACCACGTTGCAGCGCAGGATGATGTTGTTTTTCACCTCAGGGTTGCGCAGGTCCAGATAGCGGTACTTCAGACGCTGGGTCTCGTCCGCCTCCCGGCTGCGGCTAATCGGGAAGGGCAGCTCGTTGTGGCGGCAGCGGCCCAGCACGGTGATGGCGGAGGGCACCACCTCAATGTCGCCGGTGGGCAGCTTGGGGTTCTTGCTGTCGCGCTCCCGGACAACGCCGGTGACCTGGAGGGTGGACTCCTTGTTCAGGTCCTTGACGATGGCCATCATCTCGGCGGTCTCGATGACCACCTGGGTGGTGCCGTAGAAGTCACGCAGCACCACAAAGGCCAGATTCTGGCCCACCTCACGGACGTTTTCTAGGAAGCCAGCCAGAGTGACGGTCTGGCCGACCTGCTCCATGCGCAGTTCCCCACAGGTGTGGGTACGGGATTGAACCATGTGAAATCAACTCCAAAATGTATAATAGATATAAAATATTACAATTAGTGCTCAGGTTCCTGGATGGGGTCAATGCCAGCCACCCGTTCGGCCAGGTCGTTGGCAATGGTGTCCACCGCCTGGTCCACGGGCAGGGTCTCCTGCTGGCCGGTGGTCATGTCCTTGACGGACACGGCATTCTTGGAGATCTCGTCGTCCCCCAGGAAGGCCACATAGGGCACGCCGATCTTGTCGGCGTAGGTCATCTTCTGCTTGAACTTCTTCTGCTCGGTGTACAGCTGGGCCCGCACGCCCGCCTGGCGCAGCTGGGTGGCAAAGGAGATGGCGGGGGCCAGGTCCTCGGTCATGGGCAGGATGAGCACGTCGGCGGGGGCAGTGACCATCTCCTCGTTGAGGTAGCCCTGGTCCTCCAGGACAAAGAACAGGCGGGTCAGGCCAATGGAGATGCCCACGCCGGGCAGCTGCTTGTCGGTGTAGTACTCGGCCAGGTTGTCGTAGCGGCCGCCGGAGCAGATGGAGCCGATCTCCGGATGGTCCAGCATGGTGGTCTCGTACACGGTGCCGGTGTAGTAGTCCAGGCCACGGGCAATGGTCAGATCCACGGCAAAGTGGGTCTGGGGCACGCCGAAGGCGGAGAGGTACTTGACGACAGTGGTAAGCTCGTCCAGGCCCTGGTCGAACAGCTCGTGGCGACCACGGTAGCCCTCCAGAGCGGTGAGCACCTGGTCGTTGTCGCCCTGGATGGCGATGAACTTGAGAATCTCGTCGGCCTGCTCACTCGTGATGCCGATGTCCTCGCCGGTGAGGAGGGCGGCCACCTTCTCAGGGCCGATCTTCTCCAGCTTGTCCACGGTGCGCATGATGTCCCCGGACTTCTCGGTGAGGCCCAGCATGGCATAGAAGCCGTTGAGAATCTTCCGGTTGTTCACCCGAATCTGGAACCGCTTGAGGCCCAGAGAGGTGAAGGTCTGATAGATGATGGAGGGGATTTCCGCCTCGTTGACGATGTCCAGCTTGCCGTCGCCAATGATGTCGATGTCCGCCTGATAGAATTCACGGAAGCGGCCCCGCTGGGCGCGCTCGCCCCGGTACACCTTGCCGATCTGGAAGCGGCGGAAGGGGAAGGCCAGATCTCCATAGTGGAGGGCCACGTACTTGGCCAGGGGCACAGTGAGGTCAAAGCGGAGAGACAGGTCGGTGTCGCCCTTTAAAAAGCGGTAAATCTGCTTCTCGGTCTCGCCGCCGGCCTTGGCCAGCAGCACCTCGCTGGCCTCGATGACGGGGGTGTCCAGGGGGGTGAAGCCGTAGAGGGAATAGGAGCGGCGCAGCAGCTCCACCATGCGGTCAAACTGCACCTGACGCTGGGGGAGCAGTTCCATAAACCCAGAGAGGGTGCGGGGTTTTTGTTTTGCCATGTGAATCGGACTCCTTACAGCTAGAATAGGGGGGAACGTGTCCTGCCTGGGGTCCCATAGCATGCCGTAGGGGAGGGGCTTGCCCCTCCCGCAATCAGGCGCAACCAGGGACGGGAGGGGCAAGCCCCTCCCCTACCACGGGAAAAGGAGACGTTTCGCAAAGGAAAGAGGTGTTGCCGAGGCAACACCTCCGAACATGAGTTTACACTTTGAGCGGGGTAGAGGGTTTGATCAGCTCACGCCAGTTCAGGTCGCCCCGGGCCAGGCCGTGGATGAGCATCTCGGCGGTGGCGGCGTTGGTGGCAATGGGCACATTGTTCTGGTCGCACAGGCGGGTGATATAGTGCAGGTCCTGGTCCAGATCCTCCGCATTGGGGTCATTGAAAAACAGCACCATGTCAATTTCGTTGTAGGCGATGCGGGCGCCGATCTGTTGGGCGCCGCCGTGAGCATGGGCCATAAACAGCTGGACGGGCAGTCCGGTGGCCTCAGCCACCAGGCGGCCGGTGCGGCTGGTGGCGCACACGGTATGTTTGGAGAGGATGCCGCAGTAGGCGATGCAGAACTGCACCATCAGCTCCTTTTTGTTGTCGTGACTCATCAGAGCAATGTTCATGGGAATCCTTCCTTTCTTGTGGGGGCTCAGCGGATGTGCAACAGGGGCACCCGCTGGCCAAGCAGGCGTTTGGCAATATTGAGATAAGCTGGTGCAGCGCCCTTGTAGGTCTTCAACACCAGAGGGACACTCTGAGCCGCCGCCAGGGTAACTTGGGGGTCCTCCGGCACCATGCCCAGCAGGGGCAGTCCGGCGGTGTCCATGGCGACGTCAATGGTGGTGCGCAGCTTGCCGATCATGCGGGGCTCTACCCGGTTGACCACCAGGTGGATATCCTCAATCTGGCCCATGAGCTTGGTCACCGCCCGCTGGGCATCCCGCAGGGCGGCGGGCTCGGTGGCAGAGACCACAATGGCACGGTCCGCGGCGTACATGGCCAGCTGGAATCCGTCTCCCAGTCCTGCCGGAGAGTCCAGAAAGATGAAGTCGTAGTAGTCCCGGGCCTCGTCAATCACGTCCCGAAAGCCCTTCAAATCCAGGTTGATGAGGGACAGGGGGGCGGTGAGGAGAAAGAGACCTCGAATTTGGGGGTGCTCTGCCGCTGCGGTGAGCAGGGGACAGCGATGCTCCATCACGTCGGAGAAGTCCATCACGGCCCGGTCGGACATGCCCAGGGCAATGTCCAGATTGCGCAGACCCACGTCCACGTCAATGCACAGCACCCGACGGCCTAAGGCGGCCAGACATGAGGCGACGCCGGCAGTGAGGGCGGTTTTACCCGTTCCGCCCTTTCCAGATGTGACCATTACCGATGTTCCCATGCCTTAGCCTCCTCCACAACAAGAAAATCATATCATGAATTGTCTCATACCGCAAGTTTTTTGTAAACAAATTGAATGAAAGTGCAGCTTCCTGGGGTGCGCCGCACCCCAGGTCCTGCATTCTTCATTCTTCATTTTTCGTTCTTCATTTATAAGGGCGTCTTCTGCATCTTCGCCCAACGCCTCGGATACTTGGCGGGGCAGGGGGCCACCTTCTCCACCACCACCACCCGGTGGGTGATGTCCGTGTGGGGAATCCGGTAGTCGTAGCAGCCTTTGAGCACGCCGCCCAGGGTGGGGATGGCACGGGCCGCCCGGTCCAGCTCCTCCTGGCACTCCGGGCCCTTCATGGCCAGGAAACGGCCCCCCACCTTCACAAAGGGCAGGCACATCTCGCACAGGAGCCTCAGGTCCGCCACCGCCCGGGCGGTGGCAAAGTCAAACTGCTCCCGGAGGTCGGGGTCTTGCCCCGCCTCCTCGGCCCGGGCGTGGAGGGTGGTGACCCCCTCCAGATCCAGCTCCTCCGCCACCGTCTCCAGCCAGGAAAGCCGCTTTTGCAGCCCGTCCAGCAGAGTGAGGGACAGGGTAGGGCAGAGGGTTTTCAGCACCATGCCGGGGAAGCCCGCCCCGGTGCCCACGTCAATGAGCTTGGCATGCTCCAGCCGCCCACAGTTTAAAAGGGGCGCACAGTCCAGCATGTGCAGGGTGGCCACGTCAAAGGGCTGGGTGATGGCGGTGAGGTTCATCACCTGATTTTGTTCCATTAATAAATTACCATACTTTGCCAGCTTGGCCGCCGCATCCGCCGGGTAGGCGGGGAGGTCCAGCTGGGCAAGGCCGGTGGAAATGAGAGATTCCATGGGCGCGTGCTCCTTTACAGGGGTGTGGTGACGTTGGCGATGAGGGCGGGCACGCCCAGCCAAAGCCCCAGCACCACCGCCACCAGGCACACTACACAGATGAGAATGGTGCCCACCAGGCCGCCGGGGGCGGTACCCTGGCGCTGGCGGTGGACGGCGATGAAGGGCACGCCAATTCCCACGGGCACCACCAGCAGGGGGGCGGTGCCGGGGAGGGTGCGGGCGGTGGCGATGGTGTAGGTGATCAGGGCAATGAGCATGAGCATGTACCCAATGCCAATCCAGGCCGCCACCCGCTTTTCAAAGGAGGCGGGGGTGTAGCTGGGTTCTTGCTCCTCCATTACTTGCCCTCCTTCAGCAGATCGCGGATCTCGGTGAGCAGCAGCTCCTCCTGGGAGGGCTTGGGAGCGGGGGCGGCCTCCTCCTTTTTCCGGTGGAGGCGGTTGAAGGCCTTGACGATGCAGAACACGGCGAAGGCCATGATGATGAAGTTGAGCACCGCCTCAATGAAGCTGCCGTAGGCAATGGTGGCG
The DNA here is from genome assembly GCF_002160435.1 of Pseudoflavonifractor sp. An176. NCBI lineage: Bacteria > Bacillati > Bacillota > Clostridia > Eubacteriales > Oscillospiraceae > Pseudoflavonifractor > Pseudoflavonifractor sp. An176. The sequence continues at coordinate 6,837 of NZ_NFKO01000012.1, forward strand.
GAGCCCAGGGTGAGGGTCAGATCGGAGAAGGACACCCGATTGACCAGCAGCCCCAGCAGGGGCATGAGAATGTCGTTGGTGAGGGAGTCGGTGATGGACTTGAAGGCGCCGCCGATGATGACGCCCACCGCCAGGTCCAGCACGTTGCCCCGGTTCAAGAAGGTCTTGAATTCCCGAATAAAGGCTTTCATCTGTAGTTACCTCGTATTGTATCTCAGTGCTTGGGGGTGAGCACGGCGGTGCCGCCCATGTAGGGGCGCAGAGGCTCGGGGATGGTGACGGAGCCGTCGGCCTGGAGGTTGTTTTCCAGGAAGGCGATGAGCATCCGGGGAGGAGCCACCACGGTGTTGTTCAGGGTGTGGGGCAGGTACATGCCGTTCTCCCCCTTGACCCGCATCTTCAGGCGGCGGGCCTGAGCGTCGCCCAGGTTGGAGCAGGAGCACACCTCGAAGTACTTCTGCTGACGGGGGGACCAGGCCTCGATGTCGCAGGACTTCACCTTCAGGTCGGCCAGGTCGCCGGAGCAGCACTCCAGCTGACGGACGGGGATGTCCAGGGAGCGGAACAGCTCCACGGAGTAGCGCCACATTTTCTCGTACCACTCCATGGACTCCTCAGGCTTGCACACCACCACCATCTCCTGCTTCTCGAACTGGTGGATGCGGTACACGCCGCGCTCCTCAATGCCGTGGGCGCCCTTCTCCTTGCGGAAGCAGGGGGAGTAGGAGGTGAGGGTGTAGGGCAGGGAGGACTCGGGGATGATCTGGTCGATGAACTTGCCAATCATGGAGTGCTCGCTGGTGCCGATGAGGTACAGGTCCTCGCCCTCAATCTTGTACATCATGGCGTCCATCTCGGTCTGGCTCATGACGCCCTCCACCACGTTGCCGTGGATCATGAAGGGGGGCACGCAGTAGGTGAAGCCCTTGTTGATCATGAAGTCCCGGGCGTAGGCCAGCACAGCGGAGTGCAGGCGGGCAATGTCGCCCATGAGGTAATAGAAGCCGTTGCCGGACACGCGGCCAGCGGAGTCCAGGTCAATGCCGTCAAAGGACTCCATGATGGCGGTGTGGTAGGGCACCTCGAAGTCGGGGGTGGCGGGCTCGCCGAACCGCTCCACCTCCACGTTGAACTCGTCGCTCTCGCCGATGGGCACGGAGGGGTCAATGATGTTGGGGATCTTCAGCAGGATGGAGCGAATCTCCACCGCCAGCTTGCCCTCCAGCTCCTCCAGCTCGGCCAGGCGGTCGGCGTTGGCCTTCACCTGGGCCTTGACGGCCTCGGCCTCCTCCAGCTTGGAGGGGTCCTTCTTGGCCTGGCCCATGAGCATGCCGATCTGCTTGGACAGGGAGTTGCGGGAGGCGCGCAGGTTGTTGGCCTCGGTCATGGCGTCCCGGTTCTGGCGGTCCAGCTCAATGACCTGGTCCACCAGGGGCAGCTTGGCGTCCTGGAACTTCTTCTTGATGTTCTCTTTGACAACCTCGGGGTTTTCCCGGATAAACTTGATGTCTAACATAATACTGGCTCCTTTATTCGTGTTTCTGGGAGAATATAAATGAAAAATGAATAGTGAATAATGAATAATTATGGTGTGCCGCTGTGCGGCACGGATTACATTTTGGGGCGGTAGGGGAGGGGCTTGCCCCTCCCGAATTTCTCAGAGTAATACCAGAAAACTGGCTGACAGAGCACCCTCAGGGCTTGCATTCTTCATTTTTCATTCTTCGTTCTTCATTGCCTGCGGCAGCTGGCCCAGCTGCTCCAGCAGGTTATTCAGATCGTCCACATTGTAGAACTCCAGCTCCAGACGGCCCTTCTTTTTGCCGCTGGTAATCTTCACCTTGCGGCCCAGATGGCTGGCCAGCTGCTGCTGGGCCTGGTCAATATACATCTGGTTCTCGTTGGTGGGCTTCTCCTTCTTCACCTTGGGCTCCAGGGTGAAGTGCTTGGCGGCGGCCTCCGCCTGACGCACCGACAGCCCCTGTTCGGCAATCCAGGCGCCAAAGGCGGTCTGGGCCTGCTCGCCCTCCACCATGAGCACTGCCCGGCCATGCCCGGCGGACAGGATGCCCTGGGCCAGCTGTTCCCGGACGGCAGGGGGGAGGGAGGTGAGACGCAGGGCGTTGGCAATGGCGGGGCGGGACTTGCCCATCCGCCGGGCCACCTCCTCCTGGGTCAGGCCGTAGTCGGTGAGCAGCACCAGATACCCCTCCGCTTCTTCCATGGGGTTCAGGTCCTCCCGCTGGAGGTTCTCAATGAGGCCCAGCTCCATCACCTTGCGGTCGTCGGCCTCGATGATGACCACCGGCACCTCGGTGAGGCCAGCCTGCTTGGCGGCCCGCCACCGGCGTTCCCCGGCGATGATCTGATAGTATCCGGTGGAGAGACGGCGGACGGTGAGGGGCTGGATGATGCCGTGCTCCCGGATGGAGTCCGCCAGGTCGGCCAGGGACTCCTCGTCAAACCGCTTCCGGGGCTGGTTCAGGCCCGGCTCCACCTGAGAGATGGGCAGCTGTACCGAGCCCGCCTCTTGGGTCTGGAGGGCGGCGTCCCCCATGAGGGCGCCCAGGCCCCGGCCTAAGCCGCCTTTGACTTTTGCCATGTGGCTATCCCTTCCTTTCTATTTCAGTGGGATGTTTCACGTGAAACATCAGGCTTTGTTCTTGTTGTGAAACTCCTCCGCCAGGGCCTCGTAGGCCTCGGCGCCTCGGGACCACTTGTCGTAGGCCAGCACCGGCTTGCCGTGGCTGGGGGCCTCGGACAGGCGCACATTGCGGGGGATGACACTGGCGTACACCTTGCCGGGGAAGTACCGCTTGACCTCCTCCGCCACCTGCATGGACAGGTTGGTGCGCCCGTCGTACATGGTGAGCACCACGCCCTCCAAATCCAGGTTGGGGTTCAGGGAGCGCTTGGCCAGACGCACGGTGTACATCAGATCGCTGAGACCTTCCAGGGCGTAGTACTCGCACTGGACGGGCACCAGCAGGGTGTCGGCGGCGCACAGGGAGTCCAGGGTGAGCAGCTCCAGGGAAGGGGGACAGTCGATGAAGATATAGTCGTAGTTGTCCTTCACTTCCTCCAGGGCGTCCTTGAGCCGGTACTCCCGACGGTCCATGCCGATGAGCTCCACGGTGGCGCCGGACAGGGCCTTGTTGGAGGGCACCACGTCCGCCCAGGTGGTGGACACAATGGCCTTGGACATGGGGGCGTTGCCCAGCAGCACGTCGTACACACTGGGGGAGTGGGACTTGTCCACACCGAACCCGGAGGTGGCGTTGCCCTGGGGGTCGAAGTCGCACACCAGCACCTTGTGGCCCTGTTGACCCAGAGCCGCGGCCAGATTGACACAGGTGGTGGTCTTTCCGACACCGCCTTTTTGGTTAACAATGGCAATGGTTTTTGACATAACACAACCCGCCTTTTTTCATTCAAAGGATAAACAGAACTGAGTTTGATTATACCGTTTTGTGAGGATTTTTTCAACCACCACAGTGTAAGAAAAAATAGGTGTTTCACGTGAAACAAATTGGACTATCTCAGTCGGGTGACTGAGGTAGTCTGTTGTTCTATTTTTCCAAATACAGGCTTGCCAGCCAGGTTTGCTCCGCAGGGTAACTTTCTGACTGGGCAGAAAGTCACCAAAGACCCACCAAAGGCGGGGCCTTCCCCCGCCTTGTGGAATCCACCCCGCGGTACGGAATGCACCTGCGTCCTCCTCTTTGCGGCCCTGGTCCGGGTGGGGTTACATAGATGGCTTGCCGTTCTACAGTTCGTGTTGACTCCTCTGGTAGTACACGCTTCCATTTCCAGGGCCTACCATAGAGAAGCGGCGTTCCCGCCGCCGGGAGTCTGGCTTTCGATAGCTGGGAACAGCGGCTCACCAGGGGAAGGCCCTGGCGGTAGAAGTACCATCCTACAGAGAAGCAGGCACCACCCACAGAATGTCTACGCCATCTATGTGACCTGAACGGTCCAGGGCCGGAGAGAGGAAGGCGCACGTTTCAACCAGTACCCCAGGGAGGTTCTTAGGGGGGAACGCCCTAAGCGATTCTTTCCCCGATTTCTCATCGGGGAGAAATCGGGCCCAGCGGAGCGTCCCCGGCGGGGGCGCAGGTCTGCGCCTAAGACATTGGAGAAGGACAGACTATCAGTCTGTGCCTTTACTAAAATCCGTGCCGCTGGCGGCACACCACAATTTTTCATTCTTCATTTATCATTATTCATTATAATAAAAAGGAACGCCGCCCCGAGCCGGGACGGCGTGTCCTCTTATTCCGCAGGTTTCTGAATGTGAATGGTCACCTTCACCCCATCCTCCACTTCCTCCTTGGTGCACTGGGTGTGCAGCCCTGCCGCCTCCATGAGGTTCACCGAGCGGCGCAGGGTGTTGAAGAATAACCGCACATCCTTAATGCGCAAAATAGGGGAGGGGGGCTGCTTGGTTTTGGTGTCCTGGCACAGCTTGGAGATGTACGCCTCGGACTGGGCCACCGTGAGGTTGTTGCGGACGATGTACTGGGCGGCCTTGCGCTGGTCGTCTCCGTTGTCCAGCTTGAGCAGCGCCCGGGCGTGGCGCTCGGTGAGCTGGGCCTGGCGGAGAATGTCGATGACGTCAGGGGGCAGCTTGAGAAGCCGCAGCTTGTTGGCCACCGCCGACTGGCTCTTGCCCACCCGCCGGGCCACCTCGTCCTGGGACATGTGGTGGAGGGTGATGAGGCGGCGCAGGGCGATGGCCTCTTCCCACACGTCCAGGTTGCGCCGCTGGATGTTCTCCACCAGGGCCAGCAGGGAGGAGGTCTCCTCATCCGTCTGCACCACCAGGCAGGGCACCATGGTCATCCCCGCCATCTGGGCCGCCCGCAGCCGCCGCTCCCCGGAGATGAGCTCCCACTCATTGCCCACCTTCCGCACCGACAGGGGCTGTAAGATACCCAGCTGGACAATGGAGTCGGACAGCTCTTGCAGCTCCGCCTGGGAGAAGATACTCCGGGGCTGGTTGGGGTTGGGGTGGATGCTATCCACGGGCAGGTTGAGCACCTGCCGTTTATCCTTTAAAAAAAGTGCCATTCCTCATCTGCCTCCTGGGGAAACGCAGGTTTCCCTGTATTTTTCCACATTGTAGCACGAAGCTGTGGAAAAATTCTGTCGGAGTCTGGGATGGGGAATGGCACTTGTGAAGGTCAGGCGCGGAGGAAGCCCTTGCCGAAGATCTCGCTGGAGTTGGTGATGAGCATGAAGGCATGGGGGTCCACACTCTTCAGGTGGCGGCGCAGAGCCACCGCCTGGGCCCGGGACAGGGCGGTGAGCACCACCCACTTGTCCTGATGGGAGTAGGCGCCCTCCCCCTTCCAGAAGGTGGCGGAGCGGTGGAGGGTGTGGGTGATGAAGTCGCACACCTCTTCCGGGCAGGAGGTCACCAGAATAAAGCTCTTCTTCCGGTTCAAGGACTCAATCACCGAGTCCACCAGCACGGACTTCAACACCAGGCCCAGCAGGGAGAACAGGCCTGTCTCAATGTCAATCAAAATGAGGGTGGACCCGGCGATCAGTACGTCCACATAGAGCAGGGCCATGCCGATGTCCAAGCTGGTAAATTTTTTCAGTATCATGGCCAGGATATCGGTGCCGCCGGTGGAGCCCTGGGTGTTGAAGAGGATGGCGGAGCCCAGGGCGGGGAGGATGACGCCGAAGAACAGCTCCAGCAGCTTCTCATCGGTGAGGGGGCCGGACAGAGGCACCAGCCACTCCAGCCCAGCCAGCATGCCGGAGAAGAGAAGGGAGCAGTACACGGTGCGCACGCCGAAGCCCCGGTTGAGCACGCCGAAGCCCAGCAGGAGGAAGGCCACGTTGATGACCGAGGCGAACAGGGAGGAGCTGATGGAGGGGAAGATGGAGGAGAGAATGACGGCGATGCCCGTCACGCCTCCGGTGGAAAAGTGATTGGGAAACTTGAAGAAGTAGGTGCCCATGGCCACCAGGGCGGTGCCCAGGGTGAGCAGGGCATATTCGGTCAGGAATTGTTTCACTTTCATCGGCTTCGTACCCCTTTCTCTCTCGTATCATTGGGCGAATTTGGGACCTTTTCTACAATTTGTTGATTACCCTTCTAAAGTGTAAATATTGTACCAGAAATAACACTTGACAACAAGCAAGATATGTGCAAAAAATAGAATGGAACAGCGGAAGTTTTTTTGTTAAAATATCAGGTATCTTATGTTTGTTCCGGGGTGAATTCCCGGGAAATGGACAAGAGAAGAGAGAGGAGCGAAGAGCGGTGAAACGGTTGGAACAGCGCATTCTGGAAGACGGGGTCATGGAGGGCGAAGACGTATTAAAGGTGGACAGCTTCCTCAACCACCAGATGGACGTGGGACTCTTTGCGGAGATGGGCAAGGAGTGGGCACGGCTGTTTGCCGACGACCACGTGACGAAAATCCTCACCATCGAGGCCTCCGGCATTGGCATTGCCTGTGTGGTGGCCCAGCAGTTTGGCGTTCCCGTGCTCTTTGCCAAGAAGAATAAAACCAAGAACATCGCCGGGGAGGTGTACTCCGCCCAGGTGGAGTCCTTCACCCATGGCCGGGTGTATGATATCATCGTGTCCAAGAAGTTTTTGGGCCCCGGGGACCGGGTGCTCCTCATCGACGACTTTTTGGCCAACGGCGCGGCCCTCCAGGGCCTCATCAAGCTGGTGCGGGATTCCGGCGCCACTCTGGTGGGAGCTGGTATTGCGGTGGAGAAGGCCTTCCAGCCCGGGGGCGATCTCATCCGCTCCATGGGGGTGCGGGTGGAGTCTCTGGCCCGCATCAAGGCCATGAGCTCGAAGGGCATTACCTTCTGCGATTAAACGGCTGTGGTAGGGGCCGTGGCTTGCCCGGCCCGCTGTTGCCCAGACCCCTGCGGGAGGGGCAAGCCCCTCCCCTACGCCCTTTCACGGAGAAACCACGATTTCAGAAAAGGGAATACCCTTTTTTGTAAATATAGTAGGAATCAAACGGGATATTTGAAGGAGGAACGAAACGTATGAAAAAGCGCATCCTTGCCCTGGTGATGGCTGGCGTTATGGCGCTGAGCCTGGCCGCCTGCGGCGGAAACAGCGACCCCAAGAGCTCCAACTCCGGCACTGCCGACAGCGACTTTAAGGTCGGCGCCATCTATATCAACAAGAAGACCGACACCGCCGGTTACACCTACGCCCACCACAAGGGCATCACCACCGCCATGGACGAGCTGGGCCTGGACTCTGACAGCCAGCTGGTCATCGTGGACGAGGTGCCCGAGGAGGACGACAAGGTGGCCGCCGCTGTGGACACCCTGGTGGGTGAGGGCTGTGATATCATCTTTGGTATCTCCTTTAACTACCTCAACGCCATGAACGCCAAGGCCGAGGAGTACCCCGAGGTGATCTTCTCCCACGCCACCGGCTACCTGTCCAACGAGACCAACTTCAACAACTACTTCGGCCGCATCTACCAGGCCCGCTACCTCACCGGCGTGGCCGCTGGTTTGAAGAGCCTGGAGACCGGCAACAATCATGTGGGCTACGTCTCCGCCTTTGGCACCCAGTACGCTGAGACCTGCTCCGGCATCAACGGCTTCGCCCTGGGCGTGCAGTCCGTGAACCCCAACGCCACCGTGTACGTCAAGGAGCTGGGCGCTTGGACCGACGAGCAGAACGAGTACGCCTTTGCCGAGGAGCTCATCAACAGCTATGACTGCGGCATTATCGCCCAGCACTGTGACTCCGCTCAGCCCCAGATCGCCGCTGAGAAGGCCGGCGTGTTTGGCTGCGGCTACAACTCCGACATGACCGTGGACGCCCCCAAGGCCCACCTCACCGCCGCTGTGTGGAACTGGGACGTGTACTACAAGCAGGCCATCGACACCGCCATGACCTGTGGCGGCGCTGAGAACTTCGTCACCGCCATGGGCGGCCCCGCCTACTATGAGGGTCTGGTCAAGGGCCTGGTGGGCGTGTCTGAGCTCAGCGACAACTGCGCCCCCGACACCCAGGCTTACCTGGACGCCATCATCGAGCTGCTGGCCACGGGCGAGTGGGACGTGTTCTCCGGCGTGAAGCTGTCCTACACCAAGAATGACGACGGCTCCGTCACCATCACCCAGACCGACTCCGCTCTGAAGACCAACGACGGCAAGGAGATCGTGCCCGCTGGCGGTAAGAGCGTGGAGGACTCCGTCATTACCGGTACCATGAACTACTTTGTGGAGGGCGTGCAGGTGGGCTAAGTCCCAACCCTCTCCCAGCAAGACCCGATTCATCCGGGCCGGCCGGACATTCCCGGCAGGCCCGGATGTCTGTTTTTCCGGGGAAAAACAAGTTAGTGAATAATGAATCGTGAAGAGTGAAGAAGTATGGTGTGCCGCATTGCGGCACGGATTTTATGAGAGGCTGTGACTGGAGGGTACGGCAAAAGGCTCTCTCCGGGAGGGAGGCTTTGGGCTGGCAGGTATGGGAAGCTAGACTCCCGGCGGTGGCTGAGACACCGCACCACCAGAGTAGGCCCGGAGAATGGAACCACTCAGCCATAGGGCCAGCTGCCCAGGGTGGCCTGGGCTGAAAGCAGAAACAGGGCTGAGACCAGACAGACGGGCCGAACAGCAACTTGACGCAGTTCCAGCCTGGTACCCCGGGGAGGTACCTAGGGGGGAACGCCCTGGGCGATTCTTTCCCCCATTTCTCATCGCTGAGAAATGGGGCCCAGCGGAGCGTCCTTGCCAGGCTGGCAAGGCAATGCAAGAAGAAAAGAGAAGGGCAAACCCTCTCCGTCAGCCCTGACGGGCTGCCACCTCTCCCAGAGGGAGAGGCAAGTGAATAGTGAAGAGTGAATAGTGAAGAAGTGCAGGGCTACGCCCTGCAAAAGGAGGCAGATTGCATGGCAGAAGAATATGCCGTGGAACTTCGTGGCATCACCAAGACCTTCGGTCCGGTGGTGGCCAACCACAACGTCAACCTGAATCTCCGAAAAGGAGAGATTCTCTCCCTGTTGGGAGAGAACGGTTCCGGCAAGACCACCCTGATGAACATGCTGTCCGGCATCTATACCCCCGACAGCGGCACCATTCTGGTGGACGGCCAGCCCGTGACCATTTCCTCCCCCCAGGACGCCAAGCGGCTGGGCATCGGCATGGTCCACCAGCACTTCAAGCTGGTGGATGTGTTCTCCGCCGCCGATAACATCTGGATGGGGGCCCAGGAGGCGGGCTTTGTGCTGAAAAAAGACCGCTACCGCAAGATTGAGGAGATGGCCAAAAAGTTCGGCTTCGACCTGGACCCCCGCAAGCAGGTGTGCAACATGGCGGTGTCCGAAAAGCAGACCCTGGAGATCATCAAGGTGCTCTACTACGGCGCCAAGGTCATCATTCTGGACGAGCCCACCGCCGTGCTCACCGTCCAGGAGATTGAAAAGCTCTTCGGGGTGCTCCGCCGCATGCGGGACGAGGGCCACTCCATCATCATCATCACCCACAAGCTCAATGAGGTGATGGACATCTCCGACCGGGTGGCCATCCTCCGCAAGGGTGAGTATATCACCACCGTGGACACCAAGGAGACCAACGAGCAGGAGCTCACCGAGTGGATGGTGGGCCACAAGATCGACCTGAACATTGAGCGGCCCAAGATGGAAAAGCTCAAGCCTCTGCTGGAGATTCGGGACCTGACCATCCGCAGCGACGAGGGCAACGTGGCCATCGACAACGTCAGCTTCTACATCCGCGGCGGCGAGATGCTGGGCGTGGCAGGCATCGCCGGATGCGGCCAGAAGGAGCTGTGCGAGGCCATCGCCGGCCTGCGCCCCATTGAGTCGGGCAAGATGATTCACAAGGGTGAGAACATCGTGGGCCTGAGCCCCAAGGAGATTCTGGCCAAGGGCATCTCCATGTCCTTCATCCCCGAGGACCGTCTGGGCATGGGCCTGGCCCCCTCCATGTCCATCACGGACAACATGATCTTGAAGAACTACAACGATGCCAAAGGCCCCTTTGTGGACCGGAAGGCGGGTAGGGAGGACGCCCAGCGGGTGATTGAGGAGCTGGGTGTGGTCACCCCCTCCACCGAGACCCCGGTGCGTCGGCTCTCCGGCGGCAACGTGCAGAAGGTGCTGCTGGGCCGTGAGATCAAGGCGGGCCCCAACGTCATCGTCACCGCCTACCCGGTGCGTGGCCTGGACATCCACTCCTCCTATGCCATCTACAACATCCTCAATGAGCAGAAGAAGAGCGGCGTGGGCATCCTCTTCGTGGGCGAGGATTTGGACGTGATGATGGCCCTGTGCGATAAAATCCTGGTGCTGTGTCACGGCAAGGTCATGGGCGTGGTCCACGCCCACAAGACTACCAAGGAGGAGCTGGGCCTGATGATGACGGGCAGCCTGGACCTGACCCACAAGTACGAGGACAAGCCCGCCGGCTACGCCGCCGACAGCTTATTCCAAGAGGAAGGGGAGGAGAAGTAAGCCATGCGTGTGCACATCGTCAAGCGGGACGACTGCCCGCTGCTCAAAAAAATCCTCCTCATTGTGGGAGCGGTGGCGTTGGCCCTGGTGCTGGGCGGCCTGGTGCTGCTGGCCATGGGCGTCAACCCCCTGGAATACTACTTCAAAATGTTCACCATGGGTATGGTGGGCAACAAGATCGCCTATAAGGCGGCGGAAAACTACCTGAAAATCCTGGTGCCTCTGATTCTCACCGCCTTGGGCCTGTCTCTGGCCTTTAAGATGCGCTTTTGGAACATCGGCGGCGAGGGCCAGTTCATTGTGGGCGCCATTGCCGCCGCTGCGGTGGCCTTTCAGGCCGGGCCCGTGCTGCCCACTCCGGTGGTGCTGCTGCTGATGTGTCTGGCCGCCATGCTGGCCGCCGGACTGCTGGGCCTGTTTGTGGCCGCCCTCAAGGTGAAGTTCGGCACCAACGAGACCCTGCTCACCCTGATGCTCAACTACATCGCCCTGTACTTCCTCACCTTCCTGGGGGAGACCAAGGCGGATTGGAACTTCTTCCTGAGCGCAGAGTCCGCCCGTCCCACCTTCGCCAGCTTCACCTCCATCGTGTCCTTCCCCCGGATTATGCTGGGCAAGTTCGGGCTGAACATCTGCGTGCTCATTACGCTGGCTCTCGGCGTGCTGGTGTACGTCTACCTCAAGCGCACCAAGCAGGGCTATGAGATCGCCGTGGTGGGCGACTCCATGGGCACTGCCCGGTATGCAGGCATGAAGGTGAGCACCATCGTGCTGCGCACCGTGTTCCTCTCCGCCTGCCTCATCGGCCTGGCCGCCGCCTTCAAGGTGGGCACTGCCGGCATCCTGTCCGCCTCCATCACCGACGATGTGGGCTGGACCGGCATCATTGTGGCCTGGCTGGCCAAACTGAGCACCGTGGGCATCTTCCTGGTGTCCGCCCTCATCGGCGTGCTGCAATACGGCTCCACCGCCGCTGCTGCCACCTTTGCCTCGGTGGATTCCAGCTTTGCCGACATGCTCCAGGGCGTCATTCTGTTCCTGGTGCTGGCGGCGGACTTCTTCACACGCTTCCGCGTGGTCATCGCCAAAAAGGAGGTGGAGCGCCATGGATGATAAGCTGAACATTGTCACCACATTCCTCCACAACATCATTGTGTATAACATCCCCTTGCTCTACGGCACCGTGGGAGAGATCACCATTGAGAAGTCGGGCAGCCTGAACCTGGGCGTGGAGGGCACCATGGCCGTGGGCGCCATCTTCGGCTATATCCTGGGCTGTTACGCCAACTCCATGGTGGTGGGCGTGCTGGTGGCCTTCCTCACCGCCGCCCTGTGCGGCCTCATCTTCGCCGTGCTCACCGTCACCTTCCAGGCCAACCAGAACATCACCGGTCTGACCATCACCACCTTTGGCCTGGGTGTGTTCTTCTTCGTGGGCAACGGCGTGAAGGCGGTGAGTTGGCCCGCCATGAACAACTACTCCAACATTCAAAACGGCTTTGCCGACCTGCCCATTCCGGGGCTGTCCAACATCCCGGTGCTGGGCGAGGTGCTCTTTGACCACAACGTCCTGGTGTACCTGGGTGTGGTCATCGCCCTGGTGATGTGGTGGTATTTGAAGTACACCCGCACCGGGCTGAGGCTGCGGGCCGTGGGTGAAAACCCCGCCGCCGCCGACTCCGTGGGCATCAACGTGCGCCGCTATAAGTACCTGCACATTATGCTGGGCTCCGGCATCATGGGCATTGGCGGCTACTATATGGGCCTGAACATGAACGGCTCTCTCTCCTCCAGCTGCTGGATCAACGGCTATGGCTGGATCGCCGTGGCCCTGGTCATCTTCGCCAACTGGAGCCCCGCCTTCGCCATGGTGGGCACCGTGGTGTTCGGCTTCTTCAACACCCTGCGGGTGTCCGGCCCCTCTCTGGCCATGGCCTTCCCCGGCCCTCTGGGTTGGCTGGCCGGGGTGCCCTCTCAGCTGTACCAGGCCTTGCCCTTTCTCATCACCGCTCTGGTGCTCATTGCCACCTCGGTGAAGAAGAGCAAGAACAGCGGACAGCCTGCGGCCCTGGGCCTCAACTACTTTAGAGAAGAACGATAAAACAAGAAAAACTTCCACACCTTTTCCAAAGGGTGTGGAAGTTTTTTGTTAGAAGCTTTTATAATGGGACGAAATATGATACAATGGACCATATTTCATGAATTGGTGATGTAAGAATGAAGCGGATGTTATCCATAGATGAGCAAATCCAGCATATGAAAACAAAGGGCATTACATTCAATGAAATCACAGAGGATGAGGCAAGAACTTTTTTAGCCAAGCACAGCTACTACATGAAGGTTGCAGCCTATCGAGAGAATTACTCCAAATGCCAAGAGGGAAGAAGACAGGGACAATATATTGGCTTGGATTTTGCACATTTAAAGGAACTATCCACCATAGATATGCATCTAAGATACTTGATCATGAAAATGTGCCTGGATATCGAACATGCCATTAAAGTACGACTGGTCCATCTGGTAACAGAAAATCCAGGGGAAGATGGATATCAGCTGGTCAAAGACTTCTTATGTGCCAATGAAAAGGTGCGCAAACAAGTGGAGAGCCACAAATCCAGCTACTACTGTCATGACCTGATTGAAAAGTATGAGCCAGATTTTCCAATATGGGTATTTGTAGAAGTAATTTCATTTGGTACTCTGCTCCATCTGTGCCATTTTTATCGGAACCGATATGGGGTAAAGATTGTGGACCATAAACTGATGAATACCGTTCGGGATTTGCGAAATGCTGCGGCACATAGCAATTGTCTTATCAACAATCTTTCGAGAAAACTGGATGCCACAAAGCAAGTAGCCTATGAAGTGGTTCAGTGGCTGAAGAACATGGGAGGTATCTCGAAGAGCTCCCGTAATAACAACATGAGATCAGCATTTACCCATGATATTGTGGTGCTGCTCTATGTGTATGATAGTTTAATGAATCCCGTTCCTAGGCAAAAGCGATATGAAGAATTGTCTGATTTTCTACACGGACGAGTGGTACGACATAAGGAATACTTTGCTGCAAATACAAAAATTTGCGGTACATATGAATTCCTCCAAAAAATTGTTGACAATTTGACCAATAACGCATATAATATTAGCACCATTGAAAAGCAGTAATGCTTTTGTAGGGAGTGGCGCACCGCTAGGTGTTCCGCTCCTGATTTTTTTGCTTAAAACTCAGCAAATACATAAATCTAAGCAAGATTTACGCAAGTGCTAAGCAAGCATCTGGAGGCTGCCATCGAGGAAGAAATACTCATTGACACCGTCGAGCAGCTTGCTTCAATAACAAGTGAAATCATGGGCAGAAAAACAATTCGTGTTTTCTGCCCATGATTTTTGAATGTGTTCTAGTTATTTAAATGTAATAGTGAAAAAGTCCTTTTGAACCTTTTTGTTATTGATCCAAAACTGTATTTTGTATTTTCCTTCTTTTAATTCAGAAAAGGTTTCTTCACGCACATAAAAATCTTGCGTAGATGAACTATGGGCACCAATCTGCTTAGTGGTTCCCCACTTGACAACGGTATTTCCCTGAACATCATACACACATCCTCCAATCTTAACAGTTTGGGATGTCGATGTATTATTTCGTAGAACCATTTCGACGCCGAAATTATGATTCAAAGCTTTATAGAAATGACTAGTAAAGACTTTCCCTCTTGCTCCAGTAGAGTATAGACTAATTTTACATAGTTCAAGCGGAGGCCGCTTTGGCTGCGATGGCACGTTTAAAGGTATCTGCATAATAATTCTCCTTTCATATCAAATTGCTATTTGTAAGCAACTGTAAAAAAGGCTTTTTGAACTTTTGTGTTATTAATCCAAAATTGTGATTTGTATTTTCCACTTTTCATTTTAGCAAAGGATTTTGCATCGACAAAAATATTATGTGTCAAAGTAGAGTGGGGATTAATTTTCGGAGTGAAGTTTCCTTTGAACACGACATTACCACTTTCGTTATAAATACAATGACCTAAATGAATGGTCTGTGTACTGCTAGACGTGTTCTTCAATACCACTTCAATACCAAAGTTATGATTGATTGATTTGTAAAACTTATCTGTATACACCTTTCCTTTCGAACCTGTAGAATAAAGGTGTATACTTTGCAAGGTTACGCGAGTATTAGAGGAGACATTCTTCTTTGTATTTTGGGATGATTGTGAGGGTCTAAAGGATTTACTGGTTCCGGTACCCCTTCCACCATTACTTTTATTGGTGGTGTTATTTTTTTGGTTGTTATTACCGCTAATATAATTTTTTACAACAACTGAACTGCTATCCTTGTCTTTTTTTGAACTAACAAGGGTTGATAAAAAATCCCAAAAACCTGCCAAAATATCATCCCCTTCCATAATTTACTTGTATTATACCATAGACAAAAGACCATGTCCATGAATGGGTAGCTGTTTTTGATTAAAAAAACTTGTCAACTTGTTTCGGGGTGGATAGTTTGAAAATGTGGCCATTCTGGTTGCGATTGCAGTAAATGAAGACGGATACCGCGAGGTTTTAGGTGCTGCAGAGGGCATGAAAGAGGACAAAGCCAGTTGGGTCAGCTTCTTCCAGTGGCTGCGTGGCCGTGGCTTGGACGGGGTCAAGCTGGTAGTTGGAGCCAGTGTCTTGGTATGCTGGAGGCTGTGGGAGAAGTGTTCCCCAAAGCCAAGTACCAGCGTTGTACCGTCCATTTTTACCGCAATGTGTTCTCTGTAACGCCTCGCTCCAAGGTGAAGCTGGTGGCTAAGATGCTCAAGGCGATCCATGCTCAAGAGAGCAAAAGAGCTGCTAGAGAAAAGGCTAAGGCTGTGGTGGAGGAACTGCGCTCGATGAAGCTGAAGGAAGCCGCCAAGAAGGTGGAGGATGGCATCGAGGAAACGCTGACCTACTGCGATTTCCCCAGCAAACACTGGACCCGCATCCGTACCAATAATGTCATTGAAAGATTGAACCGGGAAATCCGCCGCCGCACCCATGTGGTGGGCAGTTTCCCGGACGGAAACTCTGCTCTCATGCTGGTCTATGCCCGGCTACGCCATGTAGCTGGCACCCAGTGGGGCAACAAGAAGTACATGAACATGAAGCACCTGGAGACTGCCATTAAGGACGTCTCCATTGCTGGCTGACTTCATTCATGCCAGGGCCTGCAAACCAATTTGCGCAAAACTCTTGACACTACCCAAGCAATTATCAATGTGCAGACATAGAAAAAGAGAAAAGGTATAAAACCCCCGGAGTATGCTCCGGGGGTTTATAGCTGCTTACTGATCGGTGAGAATGGTGATGGAGGTGATCACCGGCTGGTCCTCGGCGGAAATGGTGCCGTTGTCGTCGGTGGGCTGGGCGGCCTCACAGATGGCGTCTACCACGTCCATACCCTGGGTGACATAGCCGAACACGGCATAGTCCCCGTCCAGATTGGTGCTGTCTTCCTGGACAATGAAGAACTGGGAGCTGGCGGAGTTGTAGTCCGAGGAGCGGGCCATGGAGATGGCACCGCGGGTGTGGGAGAGGTTGTTCTCATAGCCGTTGTTGGTAAACTCGCCCACGATGTTGTTGTCCGAGCCGCCGGTGCCGTCCCCGTTGGGGTCGCCGCCCTGCATCATAAAGCCCTCAATGATGCGGTGGAAGGTCAGGCCGTTGTAGAAGCCGCTGTTGGCCAGCTCCACAAAGTTGGCGCAGGTGATGGGGGCGGCCTCCTGGTCCAGCTCCACGGTGATGGTGCCGTAGTCCTCCACCTCAATCTGGGCGGTGTAGGTGACACCGGACTCCAGAGCAGCGGGGGTGTAGGTGTCGGTAGTCTCGTCGCTGGTGGCGGTCTCGGTGGCAGAGGCGTCCTCATCGGTGGTGGTGGGGGTGGCCGTGGCGGCGGGGTCCTCGTCCGAGGTGAAGTGGGCGATGGCCACCGTGCCGCCCACCAGGGCTGCGCATACCACCACAGCTACCGCGCTGTATACAATGGTTTTCTTTTTCCGCTGCTTCTCCAGGGGGGAGGCAATGGCGTCTATGGCCGCCTGGGCCGCCTGGTCTACCGATTCCGGCACCGTGGTGCCGGTCTCCTCCTGCTGCAACGCCTCCAAGAATCCCTCCCAGGTGGTGTCCGGTCTCTGGCTGTGCCGGATGAGACGCTCCACGTTGGTGCGCTGGGCCTCCAGGGCCATGGCCACCGTCTTAACGTCCAGCTTAAAGGCGGTGGCCAGCTGCTGCTGGTTGTAGCCGCCTACGGTGTGCAGCACCAGAAGGAACCGGGACAGAGGGGGCAGGGCTTGGAGCAGCGCCTGGGGCTGTCCCGAGGTGACCAGTTCCCCGGAAATGAGGAAGTTTCGGTTTTGGGGAATGCGGAAGGACTTGGGCTGGTGCTTGAGGATGGTGCGCTTGCAGGACTCCACCGCCTTTTGAATGGCCAGGTGGGTAAAGTCCTCCTGGGTACAGATGGGGTAGAGCTTCATGCTGTCCCACACCTGTTTGCCCGCATAGGCAGCGGCCTGCTTGGCCCCGTCCTCCTGGCCGGTGAGCAGCAGGGAGACATAGTATACCTTCTGTTTGCAGCCCTCATATACCTCCAGCATGGCCTTGCGCTGGCCTCTCTGGGCTTGTTCCAATTGTGTCGCCATGGTACGACCACCTTTCTAGCGAGTTGTGTCCCTCTGAGTATAAACCAGAAAGCTGAAATGACGCTAAAAAGAGGCCATAGTTTGGGGGTAAAACACAAAAACTCCAGGGCCGCTTGCAAAGCCCCGGAGTTTTTATAAAAGGATGGAGGATAGAATGAAAAAGAAAGGATATCTCTTGCAAGTGTTATGATACGCAACAGTCATTACAAAAGTTTGTGCACAATTGTTACAAAAGTATTAAATGATGCAAAGACTTTGTAAAGTCACCGGAGAGTGGAAAAAAACTCCTCCAAAATCCCCCGGCATTCCCTCTCTAGCAGGCCGCCGTAGATGCGGGGGTGGTGGTTAAACCGCTCCTCGAAGAGGTTGAGCACCGACCCGCAGCACCCGGATTTGTCCTCTTTTGCCCCGTAGCGCACACAGGCGATGCGGGCGTTGATGATGGCCCCGGCGCACATGGGGCAGGGCTCCAGGGTGACGTACAGGGTGCACCCGGTGAGCCGCCAGGAGCCCACAGCGGCACAGGCCATGTTGATGGCCTCCACCTCGGCATGGGCGGTGGCCCGGCCGTCCGCCTCCCGGCGGTTGCGGCCCCGGCCGATGATGTCCCCCTCTGGGGAGACAATGACGCAGCCTACGGGCACATCTCCCTGGGGGATGCAGGCTCGGGCCTCTTTCAGGGCCTCCTCCATGTATTCCTCGTGGGTCATGTTACTTGTTGGTGAGGATGGTCACCGAGTTGATGACGGGCTGCTCCGAGGCGGGGATGGTGCCGTTGCCGTCGGTGGGCTGGGCGTCCTTACAGATGGCATCCACCACGTCCATACCCTCGGTGACGGTACCGAAAGCGGCGTAGTCGGGGTCCAGGAAGGTGGAGTCCTCATGGACGATGAAGAACTGGGAGGAGGCGGAGTTGGGGTCGTTGGAGCGGGCCATGGAGATGGTGCCCCGCTTATGGGACAGGGGGTTGTCCCAGCCGTTGGAGGAGAACTCGCCCACGATCTCATGCTCGGAGCCGCCGGTGCCGTTGCCCTCGGGGTCGCCGCCCTGAATCATAAAGCCGTCCATGATGCGGTGGAAGGTCAGGCCGTTATAGAAGCCGCTGTTGGCCAGCTCCACGAAGTTGGCGCAGGTGATGGGAGCGGCGGACTGGTCCAGCTCCACGGTGATGGTGCCGTAGTCCTTCACGTCGATGCGGGCGGTGTAGGTCACGTCCTCTTCCAGAGCGGGGGGCGTGTAGGTGTCGGCGCTGGTGGTGGCGGTGGGATTGGCAGAGTTCTGGGCCCCGGAGGTGGTGGAGGGCTTCTGGGTCAGCACCACAGCGGCGATGATGAGGATGGCCACCACCACAATGGCGCCGATGCCCCACACCAGGGGATTGGACTTCTTGGCGGGCTGGGTGGGCTTGGCCTTGGCCTGGGGGGCGGAGTGGGGGTTGGATTTCTTGTTCTTTTTCTTAGACATGATGGTAGGTTCCTTTCTTGTGTAAGACTGTCCACAGTGTACACCAAAAATGGGGGAAAGGGAAGGGCTTAACGCCTCCCTTGTAAAAAGCGAAGCTGTCAGCCGCCCGGCTGGCGGAGGGATTGTACTTCTCCGATTTCTCAGGCGGAAACCAGCGCCCCAGCCGGGGACGCTCCGCTGGGCCCCCTTTCTCAGCGATGAGAAAGAGGGGAAAGAATCGCCAAAGGCGGGGCCTTCCCCCGCCTTGTGGAATCCACCCCGCGGTACGGGATGTCCCTGCGTTCTCCTTGTTTCGTCCCTGGACTAGGTCATGTCACATAGATGGCGTAGACATTCTGTGGATTGTGCCTACTCCTCTGTAGGTGGTACTTCTGCCGCCAGGGCCTTACCCTAGTGTGCCGCTGTTCCCAGCGGTCGGGGGCCTGGCTCTCGGCGGCGGGAACGCCGCTTCTCCAAGGTAGGCCCGGACATGGAAACCACCTGGTGATAGGGCCAGCTGCCCAGGGTAGCCTGGTGTGGTGGCACAAACAGGGGCCACAGCAAGGGTGACGGGCCGAATTTCGTTTTGACGCAGGCCCAGCCTCGTACCCAAAGGGAGGTCCTTAGGGGGGAACGCCCTAAGCGGGTTTTGGTTTCTTTTGCCCGCTCAAAAGAAACCCCCAGCGGGAAGCGTCCCCACCAGGCTGGCAAGTCTGAACTAGGCCTTTTAGAAGAACAACCCTTCAGTCAGCCTAACGGCTGCCAGCTCCCCTGACTCAGGGGAGCCATTGGGCAAGACAAGGGCCTGTTGCAGCTGCAACAGGCCCTTGCAATGGGAAAAGGGGAACTTACCGCTTATTGGACTTGCGCCAGATGTGCATAGCCTCGGCAGCGGCAATCAGCTCGTCCCGGAACTGGGGAGCAGCCACGGAAATCAGGCCCTCGGCACGCTCCCAAGTGGTCTTGCCCTTGACATTGAACATGCCCTGCTCGGTGACCACATAGTGGAGGTTGCTCCGGGTGCAGGTGGCAATGGAGCCCTCAATGAGGGTGGGACGGATGCGGGACTTCACCTCGCCGGTGGCCTTATCCTTGAAGGTGGAGGAGCAGCAGATGAAGCTCTTGCCGCCACGGGACAGGTAAGCGCCCATCACGAAGTCCTGCTGACCGCCGGCACCGCTGATGTGGTGGATGCCGGAGGACTCAGAGGAGACCTGGCCGAAGAGGTCGATGTCCACCGCGCCATTGATGGAGATGAAGTTGTCCAGGGTGGACATCCGGGCGATGTCGTTGGTGTAGTCCACGGGTGCGCTCATGCACTCGGGGTTGTTGTCCAGGAAGTCGTACAGCTCCTGAGTACCGGCGGCGAAGGCGTAGGTCTGGCGGCCCTGGTCGAAGTTCTTCCGGGCGCCGGTGATCTTACCAGCCTTGGTCATGGCCACAAAGGCGTCCACGTACATCTCCGTGTGCACGCCCAGGTCCTTCAAATCGGACTGAGCGATCATCTGGCCCACAGCGCCGGGCATGGAGCCGATGCCCAGCTGGAGACAGGCTCCGTTGGGGATCTCGGCCACGATCTGACGGGCCACCGCCAGGTCGATCTCGGAGGGCTCGCTCAGGCCAGGCATGGTGCCGATGGGGCCATTGGGGCCCTCCACAATGGCGTTGACCTGGGAGATGTGCACCCCGGTGTGGTAGCCGCCCAGGCAGCGGGGCATATTCTCGTTGACCTCCACGATGATGTGCTTGGCCCGGGCGCACATGTCATACAGGTGGGAGGCGTTGGGGCCGAAGTTGAAGTAGCCGTGCTGGTCCATGGGAGCCACCTGGAACATGGCCACGTCGATGGGGTCAATGCAGTCCCGGTAGTAGCCGGGCAGCTCGGAGTAGCGGATGGGGGCGTAGTAGGCCAGACCGAGCTTGGCCATCTTCCGCTCGGTGCCGCCCATGTGCCAGGAGTTCCAGGTGAAGTGCTCGGCGGGATTCTCAATCTGGGCGATGGCGGGCATGTGCAGCAGAATGCCGCCCCGCACCTTCACGTCGTACAGCTCGCCCATGCGTCCGGCCAGAGCCTGGTCCAGCACCTCGGCGGTGTTGGTGCACCAGCCATAGTCCACCCAGTCCCCGGACTTGACCACTTTCACCGCTTCCTCAGCGGTGGTGAGCTTCTGACGGTATTCTTCCTGATAGCTCATAAGATACCTCCAAAATAATGAAGAATGAAAAATGAATAATGAAGAATTATGGTGTGCCGCTTCCAGCGGCACGGATTTGGATTTGTTGGGCGTAGGGGAGGGGCTTGCCCCTCCCGAATCCCCCAAGGCAATACCAGGGTAACCACGGGCCGGGCAAGCCACGGCCCCTACCACGGGGTACCCATCAAAGGAGATAATACTCAAACAAGGGTGTGGGGTGACCCCCCACACCCTTGTCCTTGGATGTTATCACGCTCGGGTTGGACGCATGGTGCGTCTACCCTCACGGACAGATACGCTTCACACCCTCCGCGACGGTCGCCTTCCCTGCGACTCCAGGCAAACCCGCACAGCCGTGGGCTGCTGCTGGGCTTTGCCTGTCGCTCCGGTCCAGGCTCCCTGCTCCCGGGTGCTCAGACGCACTTAAATTAGCACTTCTCAAAAATGGTGGCAACGCCCATGCCGCCGCCGATGCACAGGGTGGCCAGGCCGCGCTTGGCCTCGTCGCGCTTGAGCATCTCGTGGAGCAGAGTGACGATGATACGAGCGCCGGAAGCGCCCACGGGGTGGCCGATGGAGATGGCGCCGCCGTTGACGTTGACCTTGCTCATGTCGAAGCCCAGCTCACGAGCCACAGCGATGGACTGAGCGGCGAACGCCTCGTTGGCCTCCACCAGATCCACGTCCTCGATCTTCAGGTCGGCCTTGGCCATGGCCTGACGGGAAGCGGGCACGGGGCCCACGCCCATGATCTTGGGATCCACGCCGCCCTGGCCCCAGCTGACCAGCTTGGCCATGGGCTTCAGGCCGTACTTCTCCACAGCCTCGCCGGAGGCCAGCAGGATGGCGGCAGCGCCGTCGTTGATGCCGGAGGCGTTGGCAGCGGTCACGCGCTGAACGTGCTGCTTGGCATCGGCCTCGTGGACCTGAGTGACCTCAAAGGTGTGGACGATCTCGTCCTCCACGCCCTCGGGACCCACGGGGAAAGCGCCACGCAGCTTGCCCACGGACTCCATGGTCACGCCAGCCTTGGGGAACTCGTCCACCTTGAACTCCACCATTTCCTTCTTCTTCTTCACCATCACGGGAACGATCTCGTCCACGAACTTGCCAGCGGCCTGAGCAGCCTCGGTCTTGTTCTGGGAGCTGACGGCGAAGGCGTCCATCTCCTCACGGGTGATGCCCCACACGTCGGCGATGTTCTCAGCGGTGGTGCCCATGTGGTAGTTGTTGTAGGCGTCCCACAGACCGTCACGGATCATGGTATCCACAACCTTCTTGTCACCCATGCGGGCGCCCCAGCGCTCGTTGGGCAGGGCGAAGGGAGCAGCGGACATGTTCTCGGTGCCGCCAGCCACGATCACGTCAGCGTCGCCAGCCAGGATGGCGCGAGCGCCCTCGATGACGGACTTCATGCCGGAGCCGCACACCATGCCCACGGTGTAAGCGGGGACGGAGTAGGGGATGCCGGCCTTCACGCTCACCTGACGGGCGGGGTTCTGGCCCTGGGCAGCCGTGAGGATGCAGCCGAACATGACCTCGTCCACCTGCTCGGGCTTCACGCCGCCACGGTTCAGAACTTCCTTGACCACGGTGGCGCCCAGGTCCACGGCGGGCACGTCCTTCAGGGAGCCGCCGAAGGAGCCGACAGCGGTGCGGCAGCAATTGACCACGTATACTTCTTTCATGATGTGTAACCTCCAGTATGATGTAAAATGATCTTCTTGGATGTCGTAGTTACCCCGATTATACCCGAAGATTGTGAAAAAATCAACAATACAATTTTGTAAAGTTCATAGAAAAAATTAGAAAAATGCTTGGTGGATTTCCACGGAAATTAGGCGAAATGAGAGGATTCGTTAGACGAAGAGTGAAAAAATCTCTTTTCCACCTCTGTCACCACAACAGGAGTTATGGACAAAATCACCACGACCAGCCATTGCTGGAAGGTGAGAAAGGTGACGTGAAACACCCCCATCAAGGGGGGCAGCAGGAGGACGGCCAGCTGGAGGGCGGCGCCCACCACAAAGGCCTGGTTCATGGCGGGGTTGGTGAACACCCCCAGGGAGAGCAGGGACTGGTGCTCACTGCGCACGTCAAAGGCGTGGAACAGCTGGCAGAAGGTGAGGGTGGCAAAGGCCATGGTGTTGGCGGTGGCATCGGCGGTGGTGGGGTCGCCCAGCACGTACTCCCCCACAAAATAGGCCAGCAGGGTCAGCGCCCCCACCAGCGCCCCCTGCCAGAGAAGGCGGATGGTAAAGGCGGGGGTGAACAGGGGCTCGTGGGCCTTGCGGGGTGGCTTCTCCATCACGTCCGCCTCCACCGGCTCCAGGCCCAGGGCCAGGGCGGGGAGGGAGTCGGTGACCAGATTGAGCCAGAGAAGCTGCACCGGCACCAGGGGGGCCTGGTGGAAGTGGAAGAGGGTGGCCAGAAACAGGGTCAAAATCTCCCCGATGTTGCAGGAGAGCAGGTAGTGGATGGACTTTTTGATGTTGGCGTAGATGCCCCGGCCCTGCTCCACGGCGTGGACGATGGTGGCGAAGTTGTCGTCGGTGAGAATCATGTCGGCGGCCCCTTTGGCCACGTCGGTGCCGGTGATGCCCATGGCGCAGCCGATGTCGGCGGCTTTCAGAGCGGGGGCGTCGTTGACCCCGTCCCCGGTCATGGCCACCACGTACCCCTTATTTTGCAGGGCCTGGACAATGCGCATTTTGTGTTCCGGGGACACCCGGGCGTACACGGTGAATTTGTCCGCCTCCTGCTCCAGCATCTCCTGGGGCATAAAGTCCAGGTCCGCCCCGGTGAGGGCCATATCCCCCTCCCGAAAGATGCCCAGCTCCTTGGCGATGGCCACGGCGGTGAGTTTGTGGTCTCCGGTGATCATCACCGGGCGAATCCCCGCTTGAAAGCACTGGGCCACCGCCTGTTTTACCTCCACCCGGGGCGGGTCAATGAGGCCCATGAGCCCCACAAAGGTGAGATCGTGCTCCAAGAGGGCCTCCATGTCCCGGGGCGGCGGGATGACATCCACATCCTTGTAGGCGCAGCCCAGCACCCGCAGGGCGTTCTGGGCCATGGCGGCGTTGGCGCTCTCCACCTGCCGCAGGGTGGGCACGTCCAGGGGCACCGAGGCCCCGGCCAGGATGTGGGTGCACCGGGACAGGAGCACATCCGGGGCCCCCTTCACCATCACCCGGTACCGACCCCGCAGGGGGTGGACGGTGGTCATGAGTTTCCGCTGAGAATCGAAGGGAATTTCCGCCACCCGTGGCATTTCCTGTTCCAAAATCTCCTTGTCCAGCCCCTCCTCCAGGGCGGCGTCCACCAGAGCGGTCTCGGTGGGGTCTCCCAGCAGGTGGGGCACCCCATCCGAGTCGTGGTTCAGGGTGGCGTCGTTGCACAGAGCCCCCACAATGAGGGCCTCCAGGCGGTGCTTCTCCCGGGCGGTCCAAATCTGCACCACCGTCATACGGTTCATGGTCAACGTGCCCGTCTTGTCCGAGCAGATCACCCCGGCGCAGCCCAAGGTCTCCACCGCCGGGAGCTTTTTCACAATGGCGTGGTGGCGCACCATCCGCTGCACCCCCAGGGCCAGCACAATGGTGACAATGGCGGGCAGGCCCTCGGGGATGGCGGCCACCGCCAGGGCCACGGCGGTGAGGAACATGTCCAGCAGGGGGATGTGGTAGAGAAGGCCGATGCCGAACATCACCGCGCACACCCCCAGGCAGGCAAAGGACAGGGTGGAGGAGATTTCCCCCATTTTTCGCTGGAGGGGGGTGGAGGGGTCGGACTGATTGAGGAGCATTCCGGCGATGCGCCCCACCTGGGTGTCCATGCCGGTGGCGGTGACCACGCAGGTGGCCCGGCCATTGGTGATGACGGTGGAGGAGATGACCATGTTGGACTGGTCTCCCACCTCGGTGTCCTCCGCCAGCACCGCCCCCGACTCCTTGGACACCGGAACCGACTCCCCGGTGATGGCGGACTCGTCCACCTTCAGGTTGGCACAGTGTAAAATGCGGCCATCGGCGGGCACCAGGTCCCCCGCCTCCAGCAGGATGATGTCCCCGGGCACCAGCTGGCGGGTGTCCAGGCGGAGGGTCTGGCCGTCCCGCACCACCCTGGCCAGGGGGGCGGACATCTGTTCCAAGGCCTCCAGGGCCTTGTGGGCGCTGTTCTCCTGGGTAATGGAGATCACCGCATTCACCACCACAATGAGGAGGATGATTACCGCCTCAATCCAGTCCTCGCCGTGGGTGGAGATGAGGGAGAGGGCGGCGGCGAAGAGGAGCACCACAATCATGGGGTCTTTGAGCTGGAGGAGAAAGCGCAGAATGAGGGGGGTGGGTTTGGGCTTTTCCAGCTGGTTGGGGCCGTATTGCTGGAGGCGCTGGGCGGCCTGGGTGGAGGTGAGGCCCCGGCTGGAGTTGGTGTCCAGCTCCTGGAGGGCCTGGGCCGAGCTTTTGGTGTACCACTGGGTCATAACGATGCACTCCTTTGTTGTTCGGGTGCAGGGGAGGAGGGGACAAAAAAAGACCAATCCGCACGAAAATTGCGCGGATTGGTCTATATTTCTCTGTTCTCTGTGCCCGCTGCACGTCTTTTGTGGGTGCATTGTATCAGGGGCACACAGTGAGTGCAAGGGAAAAATGGCGAGGGGGGAAGGGGACGAATGAATAGTGAATCATGAATAGTGAAGAAGTATGGTGTGCCTGCGGCACGGATTTTATAAGGGAACACAGTCCCCGGCAGACCGCCGTAGGGGCCGGGCTTGCCCGGCCCGAAAACCCAGGGCAATGCCAGGGGAGCTGCGGGAGGGGCAAGCCCCTCCCCTACGCATAGCAAACCAAGAAATGCGGCAATGTTTTGGGCCTGCATTCTTCATTCTTCGTTCTTCATTTAACCAACAGCCTCGTCCTCCACCGAGCCGGTGGCCTCAGGGTCAGCGGAGGGGTTGACGGAGGGAGAGGGAGTCTCCTGGGCGGCGGTGTACTTCTCGTTGAGAGCCACCTGGTAGGCGTTGAACTTGTTGTAGAAGTCGGCCACGTCCAGGTTGTCCAGAGTCTCGGTGGACTGGATGTCGGCGTCGGCGATCCACTGGTCCACCTGCTGGCCCATCTTGTACTCACGCCACTTGTCCACGTACTCGCTGGTGTCGGCCACCTTGTCCCGGATGATGATGTGGTAGCCGTACTCAGACTCCACAATGCCGGACACCTGGCCGTAGTCCAGCTCCAGGGCGGCCTTCTCATAGGCGGAGACCATCTGGCCCAGGGTGGCGGTGTAGCCGTCGGGGCTCTGCTCCAGGCCCTCGTCCTCGCTGTACTCGTTCATCAGGTCATTGAAGAGGGTGGAGGGGTCGTCGCTGGCGTTGAGCTGGGCCAGAATGTCCTCAGCCAGGGCCTTCTTCTCGGCGATGGTCTCGTCGTCCAGCTTGGGGTAGGCGTAGGAGCCGTCCTCCTGGACGGTGGGGGTACCCTCGGTGTCCACGGTCTTCAGGAGGATGTGGCGGGTCTGATAGACGTAGTTGTTCAGGTCGTCCTCGGTGGGCTGGCCGATGGTGGCGTTGAGGACGTTGTCATAGAAGTAGTTGATGGAGTAGACGAACTTCATGGTCTCGTCGCTGAGGCCGTTGATGGTCTTGCGCTGGTCGTACTTCTCCTGGCCCTCGGACATGAGGGTCTCGTTGAGCTCGGTCTGCTGCTCGTCGGTGAGGGGGCAGCCCAGCTCCTCGCACTTGGCCTCCAGAATCTTGTAGTAGGCGGTGACGGTCTTGCTGTCCTCCTTGAGCTGGTCGGCGTAGTCGGCCACATCGGCCTGGTACATCTGGGTGAGATAGGCGCAGTTCACCGCCAGGAAGTACAGGTACAGGTCGGCGGGAATCACCTCGCCGTTGGCGGTGAGCATGGTCTCGTCGCCCTTGAGCCCGGCGGAGAAGTCCAGGATGTCTCGGGACAGGTCGGCCACGATCTCCTCAGAGGGAGCGGGGGAGTCGGTGGGCTCGGCGGCGGGGGTGGAACAGGCGGCCAGGGAGAAGGTCATCCCGGCGGCCAAAAGCAAAGACGTGATGCGCTTTTTCATAGTCATCATGTTGTAACTCCTTTTTCAGGTGCCGGGAAATGCCCGGCACAGTCTAGGGGACATTGTATCACCAAATGGGAGAAAAGGCAAACCCTTTGTGGCGCAGGGCGGCAGCCCTGCACTTCTTCACTTTTCACTCTTCACTCTTCACTTGCCCCAGCCGGGAGTGCTCCGCTGGGCTTGCCGTTCTCCGATTTCCCCGGCGGAAACCAGCGCCCCAGCCGGGGACGCTCCGCTGGGGTCCATTTTGAGTGGCCAAAATGGACGAAAAGCCACTTAGGGCGTTCCCCCCTAAGGACCCCCCTGGGGTGCGAGGCTGGACCTGCGTCTTCCTGTTTTCGGCCCTTGGCCCGGTGGGGTCACATAGATGGCATGGCAATTCTTTTGTAAGTTCCAGCTTCTACGGAAAATAAAACTTCTACCCCCAGGGCCTCACCCTGGTGTGCAACTGTTCCCAGTTGCCGGAAGCCAGGCTCCCGGTGACTGCCTGGCTCAAAGGCTCCCCTGTGTAAGGGGAGCTGTCTGCGAAGCAGACTGAGGAGTTGTTCTTCTAAAAGGCCTCGTTCCGGCTTGCCAGCCTGGTGGGGACGCTACCCGCTGGGGGTTCCTTTTGAGCGGGCAAAAGGAACCAAAACCCGCTTAGGGCGTTCCCCCCTAAGGACCCCCCTTGGGGTACGAGGCTGTCCATGCGTCAAGCCTAAGTTCGGCCCGTCACCCTTGCTGTGGCGCCTAGCCGTGCCACCACACCAGGCTACCCTGGGCAGCTGGCCCTATGGCTGGGTGGTTTCCACCTCCGGGCCTACTCTGGAAGAGCGGCGTTCCCGCCGCCGGAAGCCAGGCTACCGATCGCTGGGAACAGCGGCCAACCAGGGTAAGGCCCTGGGAGTAGAAGGATTATGTTTCAGAGAAGCAGGTATATTCGGTAGAATTACCGATCCATCTATGTGACCCCGCCAGGCCAAGGGCCGCAAAAAGGAGGACGCAGGGACACCCCGTACCGCGGGGTGGATTCCACAAGGCGGGGGAAGGCCCCGCCTTTGGCGATTCTTTGGTGACTTTCTCATCGGGGAGAAAGTCACCCTGCGGAGCAAACCCCGGCTGGCAAGCCTGAGCCTGGGCTGTGGAGAAGAACGCACCTACAAAAGGGAGAACGGAGGCACAGGGGGCGGAAAACCCCCTTGCAAACCCGCCCTACTGTGGTATACTGAACACAACGCCTGCGGCGCTGGGCCCTCGCCCGCCGCCAACGGTCCCCAACCATCCTGTGCTGACCCCAAGGGTGTCCCCCGAAGGGAAAGACGACAGATACCGTTTTATACTCGCCCGCGAATAGACAGCGGGGGAGTCTCTTTTGTCGCCTGTTTTTGCCTGCACAGTGGGTCTGTGCAGGCATTTTTTATTGCAAAAAAGGAGATAAACGCCTATGGACACACGCCTGGCCGTCATCGGCATCATTGTGGAGGACCTGTCCGCCACCGACCACATCAACAATCTCCTCCACGACTATGGAACCTACATCGTAGGCCGCATGGGGGTGCCCTACCGTCAGCGGGGGGTGAGCGTCATCAGCGTCATTCTGGACGCCCCCAACGACGTCATCAGCGCTCTCACCGGGAAGCTGGGCCAGCTGGGCGGGGTGTCCGCCAAGGCCCTGTACGCCCCCGCCACCCAGAGCCATGAGAGCTGAGTTCACCCAGGG
Source organism: Pseudoflavonifractor sp. An176 (assembly GCF_002160435.1). Lineage (NCBI taxonomy): Bacteria > Bacillati > Bacillota > Clostridia > Eubacteriales > Oscillospiraceae > Pseudoflavonifractor > Pseudoflavonifractor sp. An176. Next base: position 35,398 of record NZ_NFKO01000012.1, read on the forward strand.
GGAGCTGGTGGAGCTGCTGGGGCTGGAGGATTTCTCCCCCATCTACGCCCAGGCAGACCAGGTGCGGGCGGAGACCGTGGGAGATACGGTGCACATCCGGGCCCTGCTGGAGATCTCCAACCACTGTCGGCGCATGTGTACCTACTGCGGTCTCCGGGCCCCCCGCCAAAATCTGACCCGCTACCGCATGGACCCGGAGGAGGTGGTGCAGGCCGCCTGTGAGGCCCACGCCGTGGGCTACCGCACCATTGTGCTCCAGTCCGGGGAGGACCCCTGGTATACCCCCCTGATGCTGGGGCAAATCGTCTCCGCCATCAAGGCCAAAACCGATATGGCGGTGACCTTGGGGTGCGGAGAGATGCGGGAGGAGGACTACGCCTTTTTGAAGCTGGCGGGGACGGACCGATACCTCATCAAGCACGAGACCGCCGACCCGGACCTGTACCGCCGCCTCCACCCGGACAGCAGCCTGGACAAGCGGGTGGGCTGCCTGCGCACCCTCAAGAGGCTGGGGTATGAGACGGGCAGCGGGTTTATGGTGGGCCTGCCGGGGCAGACCCTGGAAACCCTGGCCCAGGACCTGCTGCTGTTGGCCTCCATCCCCTGCGACATGGCGGGCATCGGGCCCTTTTTGCCCCATCCAGATACCCCCTTGCGGGATGGCACGGCGGGAGATGCCGAGCTCACCCGCCGCTGTGTGGCCCTGGCCCGGCTGATGCTGCCCAGCGCCAACCTGCCCGCCACCACCGCCCTCACCGTGCGGGGGGACAACGGCCAGGTGTTTTCCGGGGGCGCCAACGTGGTGATGCGGAAGATCACCCCCAACTGCTACAAGCGCATGTATGAAATCTATCCCGCCCAGCTGCCGGACACGGACATTCCCGCCCAACGCCAGCAGCTGGAGGAACAGATCAGAAGCCTGGGGCGGGTGCCCCTGTGATGATTTTTGAGAAAGAAGGAATCAGCTATGCAGTACAATCCCAAATCCCATATCGCCCAGGAATTCATCCACGATGGAGAAATCCGGGACACTCTGGCCTATGCTCAGGAACACGCCAATGACCGGGCCCTGGTGGAGCAGTTGCTGGAAAAGGCCGAGAATTGCAAGGGCCTGACCCACCGGGAGGCGGCGGTGCTCCTCAAGTGCGATCAGCCCGACCTGGTGGAGCGGATGTACGACCTGGCTCGCCGGATTAAGGAGAAGTTCTACGGCAACCGTATCGTCATGTTTGCCCCCCTGTACCTGTCCAACTACTGCATCAACGGCTGCAAATACTGCCCCTACCACGGCCAGAACAAGCACATTCCCCGGAAAAAGCTCACCCAGGAGGAGATTGTCCGGGAGGTGGTGGCCCTCCAGGACATGGGCCACAAGCGTCTGGCCCTGGAGACCGGCGAGGACCCGGTGCACAACACCATGGAGTACCTGCTGGAGAGCATCCACACCATCTACTCCATCCACCACAAGAACGGGGCCATCCGCCGGGTGAATGTGAACATTGCCGCCACCACCGTGGAGAACTACCGCAAGCTGAAAGAGGCGGGCATTGGCACCTACATTCTCTTCCAGGAGACCTACAACCAGAAGCAGTATGAGGACCTGCACCCCACCGGGCCCAAGAGTGACTACGCCTACCACACCGAGGCCATGGACCGGGCCATGGAGGGGGGCATTGACGACGTGGGCTGCGGCGTCCTCTTCGGCCTGAACCTGTACGACTACGACTTTGTGGGCCTTCTCATGCACGCCGAGCACCTGGAGGCGGTGTACGGCGTGGGCCCCCACACCATCAGCGTGCCCCGTCTGCGCCGGGCCGACGACATCGACCCCGACCAGTTCGACAACGGCATCAGCGATGACCTGTTTGCCAAGATCGTGGCGGTGCTGCGCATTGCCGTGCCCTATACTGGCCTCATCATCTCCACCCGGGAGAGCAAGGAGTGCCGGGAGAAGGTGCTGGAGCTGGGCGTGTCCCAGATCAGCGGCGGCAGCCGCACCAGCGTGGGCGGCTACGCCGAGGAAGAGGAGGAGGACTCCTCCCAGTTCGAGGTCAGCGACACCCGCACCCTGGACCAGGTGGTGAGCTGGCTTTTAGACATGGGCCATATCCCCAGCTTCTGCACCGCCTGCTACCGGGAGGGCCGCACCGGGGACCGGTTCATGTCCCTGTGTAAGAGCGGCCAAATCGTCAACTGCTGCCACCCCAACGCCCTGATGACCCTCAAGGAGTACCTGGAGGACTACGCCAGCCCCGAGACCCGTGCCAAGGGCATGGCCCTCATTGAGAAAGAGGTGGACAAGATCACCAACCCCAAGGTCAAGGAGACCGTCATCCGCCACCTCCACGACATGGAGGGCGGTATGCGGGACTTCCGGTTCTAAGGGGGGACAAAGCCATGAGCGGATTACAGGAGACCCCCGCCGCCCAGCGGCTGCACATCGCCCTGTACGGGCGGCGCAATGCGGGAAAATCCAGCCTCATCAACGCCCTCACCGGCCAGCAGGTGGCCCTGGTGTCCCCCGTGGCGGGCACCACCGCCGACCCGGTGAAAAAGGCCATGGAGCTCCACCCCATTGGCCCGGTGCTGTTCATCGACACCGCCGGGTATGACGACGAGGGAGAGCTGGGACAGCTGCGGGTGGAGGCCACCCGGGACACCCTCACCCGGGCGGACGTGGCCCTGCTGGTGATTGCCGGAGAGCCCAGCCAAGAGGATTTGCAGTGGGCCCAGCAGCTCCGAGAGAAGAACACCCCCTTCCTGGTGGTGCAGACCAAGGGGGATTTGGCCGCCCCAGCCCAGCTGCCCCCGGACCTTGCCCAGCGGGCGGTGGCGGTGAGCGCCGCCACCGGGGAGGGCATTGAGGCGCTGCAAGCGGCCCTCACCGCCCTGGTGCCCGAGGACTTCGGGCGGCAGGATTTGACCCGGGGGCTGTGCAGCGCTGGGGACGTGGTGCTGCTGGTGATGCCCCAGGACATTCAGGCCCCCAAGGGGCGGCTGATTTTACCCCAGGTGCGCACCATCCGGCATTTGCTGGACTTGAAGTGCACCGTGGTGAGCACCACTGCTGACGGCCTGGACGGGGCGCTGGCGGCCCTGAGCGCGCCCCCCAAGCTCATCATCACGGATTCCCAGTGCTTCCCCCTGGTGGCGGCGAAAAAGCCGGGGGAGAGCCTGCTCACCTCCTTTTCCATCCTCATGGCGGCGGATAAGGGGGACATTGACGCCTTCGCCCAGGGGGCAAAGGCCATTGGGACCCTTCATGAGCACAGCCGGGTGCTCATTGCCGAGGGGTGCACCCATGCGCCCCTGGAAGAGGACATCGGACGGGTGAAGATTCCCAATTTGCTGCGGAAACGGGTGGGGCAGGGCCTCCAGGTGGACGTGGTGGCGGGCAACGACTTCCCCCACGACCTCACCGGGTATGACCTGGTCATCCACTGCGGCGGGTGCATGTTCAACCGGGCCTATGTGCTCTCCCGCCTGGCCCAGGCCCAGGGGCAGGGGGTGCCCATGACCAACTACGGGGTGGCCATTGCGTACCTCACTGGGATTTTAAATCAAGTGAGCTGGTAAAACACGTGGTGAAGGATGAAATTCCTTCACCACTTTTTTTGCCCCCAGGCAGGGAACGGGAGGCGCTATGTAAGAGGGGTGTAAAGTTTCTGTTTGGCTTTGGAAGAACGATTGACAGGGGAATATCCACCTTCTAAAATGAAAAACCATCCGTGAATTGAAGAAAAAGGAGTCAGAGAGATGAAGATGGTTGGACAGAGTAGAAAACAGCGGTTTCTGCTGGTGGGGGCTGTGATCGTGGTGATGTTTTTGGGAGCGCTCATCGCCTTCAACGGCAGGTTGGACCGGCCCGCCCTGCGCCCCACGGGAGGGGCCACCTTTGCCAAGGCGGTGGTGGAAGAGGTGATGTCCAGCAACCTGAACGACAGCGACGTGGAGCTCCAGGGCAATCAGACGGTGGAACTTCGCATCACCAGCGGGGCCTACAAGGGGCAGACCTGTGAGGCCACCAGCCCCTATGCCAATCAATCCGGGGCCAAGTGCGTGCCGGGCCTGCGGGTTATTGCCCTGGTGAACACCGACTCGGAGGGCAATCTGGTGGCCACCGTGTACAATTACGACCGTGGCATGGTGTTGTGGGGGCTGATTGCCCTGTTTCTGGTCATTCTCTGCCTCATTGGCGGAAAGCAGGGGGTCAGCTCTGCGGTGGGTCTGGTGTTCACCTTCGTGTGCATTCTCTTTTTCTATCTGCCCCTGATGTATGTGGGGGTGTCCCCCTTTGTGGCTGCCACCCTCACCTCGGTGATCGTGACGGTGGTGGTGATGTCCCTCATTGGCGGCTGCTCCTATAAGACCCTGTGCTCGGTGCTGGGCACCGTCACCGGGGTGCTCATCGCCGGGGCCACCGCCTACCTGTTCGGGTATCTGGGCCACATCTCCGGGCTGAATGTGGACGATGTGGAGACTCTGGCCTTTATCGCCCAGAATAGCCGCCTGGATGTGGCGGGCGTCCTGTTTTCCGGCATTTTGATTGCCTCTCTGGGGGCGGTGATGGACGTGAGCATGTCCATCGCCTCCACCATTGCGGAGATCCACGCCAACAGCCCGGAGCTGGACTTCCAGCGGCTGTTCCGCTCCGGCATCCACGTGGGCCGGGACATGATGGGCACCATGTCCAACACCCTGATTCTGGCCTTTGCCGGGGGCTCCATCAACACCCTCATCATCATCTACTCCTATAACATGCCCTATCTGGAGTTTATGAACCAGTACGCCATTGGAATTGAGCTGCTGCGGGGCATTTCCGGCTCCATTGGGGTGATTTTGACGGTGCCTGTGGTGTCTGCCATCTCCGCCTTTCTGATGACCAGGAAAAAAATGGAACCTCACGAAACCTTTACACAAAGTTCTAAAACCCTGGATAGAAAGCCCACCGGGGGCTCAGTATAATGCCTGGTGAAGCGGACAAAGGAAGGGAGAGAGAAACTGATGTCAAGAACGAACATGCGAGCTGTGGCTGCGTCCATTCTGGCCGCCTCCATGGCACTGTCCCAGGCCGTCCCGGGCTTTGCCCAGACACCCCAGGCTCAGGCCGGGGCAGAGGCTGTGGACTGGACCCAGGCCCCGCCACTGTTGATTACCGAGGTCTCCACCGACCAGGCCTCAGGCAAGCGCTACACCTACACCGAGGTGTACAACAACTCCGATGAGGCCATCAACCTCAGCGAGTATACCTTCTACTACGCCTATGAGGCTGGTCTGGGCACGGGCAAGGTGTTCAAGCCCGCCGATTGGGGCTCCCAGGGCCAGGATCTGTACATCCAGCCGGGGAAGACCATGGTGCTGTGGCAGAGCGAGGGCACCAGCGGCCGCACGGTGAAGGAGTTCAACCAGTTCTATGGCACCGATTTGGTGGAGAATGTGGACATCGTGCGCATTCCCTACAGCGGCATCCACAACAGCGCCAAGCGTGGCTATTTCCTGGGCAAGGATGAGGATTCCATCCTCGTCTCCGCCTGGTCCAACGCCCACGGCGACGAGATCGCCACGGGCAACCCGGACAAGCAGGCCATCCAGTACGGCTACTCCGGCGCCGGCCGGGAGTGCACCAACCTGGGCGTGGCCGACGCCACCCCCGGCAGCGTCTCCCCGGAGCAGGTGCCCCCGGAGAAGGTGCACGTGGTGGAGCAGGTGCCGGACATTGCAAGCGTCCAGGGTGTGGGCGGCGACGGCCTGACGGTCACCGCCCAGATCCCCTATGAGGGCACCCCCTCTGCCATGAAAGTGACCCTCCACTACCGCCAGATGGCAGGGCAGCAGGAGACCGCCTACACCAACTACAAGGAAGTGGACATGACCGCCACCGGAGATGGGCAGAGCTTTGTGGGCCAGGTCCCTGCCGAGCTGATCTACGCCGACCAGGTGCAGTGGTATGTCACCGCCAGCTACGGCCCCGGCAAGTCCGCCCAGACCCAGGAGCAGACCACCAACGTAAGCCCCGTGGTGCCCCAGGACACCCAGGCGGCCCCCCTGGTGGTCACCGAGGTGGCGGCCAATCCCGGCTCCCCCGACGGCGGCCAGTACTCCTACTTTGAGGTGTACAACCAGACCGACAAGCCCATCAATCTGGGCTACTACAAGGTGCTGTACTACTACGACTACCCCACCCGCACCGCCGCCCAGTCCGGCAAGACCTGGACGGTGGGGGATTTCACCACCACCATTCAGCCCGGCCAGACCATGGTGTACTGGCTGACCAGCAACGGCACCACCGTGGAGCAGTTTAACAACTTCTACGGCACCGACCTGGAGCTGGGCAAGGACATCGTGCAGGTCAACTATTCCGGCCTCCACGGCAGCGCCCCCCGGTGGATTCGCCTGGGCACCTCGGAGGAGGACGCCTTCACCGTGGCAGGGTTTAACACCGCCTCGGACCAGTTCTCCTCGGCCCGCACCGCCCTGCAATATGCCTGCCCCCACGGCAGCAGCGAGGAAAACGCCTCCATTCCCGCCACCGTCTCCCAGGCCACCCCGGGCCAGGTAGAGCCCTGGCAGGTGCTGGACCAGCTGCTCCCCTTCCAGGGCTATCCCAACTACCCCGCCGATGACGGCAAGGCTCCCACCCTGAACGTGTGTGAGAGCGAGGGGCTGCCTGTGCCCGCGTCCATCCAGGAGGGGGACTGGCTGAAGGTGATGTATGACGTGGACCTGCTCGTGGGCGCCACCGGGGATGACCGCCTGGACGCCTTTGAGGGGGACTACCACTGTGGCAGCGAAGCGCTGAAGAACCGGCCCTACCTCATTGGCACGGAAATTCTCTACAAGCTGGACGACGATACCCAGTGGACCAGCATCAAGCAGACCACCCAGTGGCGTCTGGGCCACTTCCTGATGCAGATTCCCGCCGACGTGCTCTTTGGACATGACTCGGTCACCTTTAAGGTCCGGGCCTACACCCTGTACGGCATGAGCGAGACGGCGGAGGAGACGGTGGCCATTGAGCGCCTCAACGACACCGGGGACAGCGTGCGGCTGAATGTGGCCGACGACACCCTGCTGTCCGGGGTGAGCACCGTCACCGCCAACGACGGCGGAGACAACGCCAACACCACCATTTCCGTGGATGGCACTGAGGTGGACACCCAGATGGTGCTGGAGGACGGGGCCTACTTCATGGTCAAGACCAGCGGCATGAACAACTACTTCAAGAATGCGGTGACGGCCCCCTATGGCGACGACAGCCGGGACATCATCACCATTCTCAGCCCCTGGTGTGAGCTGCCCCTGTCCCGGGCCATCCACGTGGACAACAAGTATTTCACCTACAACGCCGAGACCCAGACCTATGACGTGACCCTCACCATCTGGGCTGGCGACAGCGGTACCCCCTTTGAGGAGATCTACGACGTGGTGAAAAACGAGAACCACGAGGACTTTGAGGTCTCCGGCCTCCAGCTGGTGCTGGCCAACGGCAACAGCTACCTGCCGGTGGAGATCGGACCCGACAACGACAAGACCAACCCCAGCACCGAGCTGGACGCCTGGCACACCATCGGCGACAGCTCCGGCATGGTGCCCTATCTCAACGCCACCTTCCGCATCCCCGCCGCTGAGGTCAACGCCGTGGGCGCCCAGCTGGACACCACCGCCCTCACCGACGGCGTGCACCAGATTGTGGCCACCTCTGGGGACAAGCAGACCACCGCCAACGTGGTGGTGGACAACACCGCTCCCGCCCTTGACCTGGGTGTGGCCCAGGGCAGCGTCCTCTACCAGCCCCTGCGGCTGGAGGAGGGCACTGTGGCCAGCGACGCCAACGGGGTGGAGCACCTGGCGGTGAGCCTGGACGGCCAGCCCCTGACCCTGCCCACCACCCTGGTGCCCCGGGAGCTGAGCGTGGGCGAGCACACCTTGAAGGTGGTGGCCTCGGACCTGGCGGGCAATGTGTCCACCGCTGAGGTGACCTTCACCACCCAGGAGGTGGACCCCAGCGTCTCGGACACCAACAACGACGGCATCACCGCCACCACCGCCCAGCTCAGCGTCTGGCTGGACCAGCAGGTGGCAGACGTGACCTTCCTGGAGGGTAAGAACTTCTCCCTGGAGGATGGCAGCATTGCCGTGGCCGACGGCGACCCCGAGGGCAACGGCACCTTCCCCTATCAGCTGTTTACCATCCAAACCGGAGACACCGCTGCAGACGACACCCTCGCCGTGGAGTGGAGCGGCAGCGCCAGCCACGCCGACCAGACCCACCCGGTGACCATGTACATCTACAACTACACTACCCAGAGCTGGGACCAGGTGGGCCAGGCCGGAGCAGACGGCACCATTTCCAAGTCCGTTGCCGCCCAGGACCATGTGATGGACGGCCAGGCCGTGCTGCTGGTGCAGTGCGCCACCCAGGGTGTGGAGCCGGAGATCTCCACCGCCACCGCCCTGGAGGCCCAGAGCCTGTCTGAGTGGGACGGCACCGGACGGCCGGAGCAGTACGACTTCGCCCTGGCCTGGGAGACCGACACCCAGTACTATGCTGAGAGCTTCCCCTACCACTACACCAACATGAACCAGTGGATTGTGGACAACGCCCAGGAGTGGAAAATCCGCTATGTGCTCCACACCGGCGACATTGTGGACGATGTGGACATGGTGGGCCAGTGGAAAAACGCCGATGAGGCCATGCAGATCTTCGACGAGGCGGGCATGCCCTACGGCGTGCTGGGCGGCAACCACGACGTGTACGCCGGCGCCGAGGGGTACGGCAACTACTGGACCTACTTCGGCGAGGACCGCTTTGCCGACCAGGAGACCTATGGCGGCTCCTACCAGAACAACCTGGGCCACTATGACCTGCTCACCGAGAACGGCCAGGACCTCATCATCCTTTACATGAGTTGGGACATCTACACCGAGGAAATTGAGTGGATGAACCAGGTGCTCCAGCAGTATTCCGACCGCAAGGCCATCATCGCCCTCCACCGCTACACCAACGTCAAGGAGGCGGACAGCCTGCTGGACTACACCGGAAAGCTGCTCCAGGACCAGGTGGTGGCCCAGAACCCCAACGTCATTGCGGTGCTCAACGGCCACTATCACGGGGCCAGCATCCAGACCGATTGCTTCGACGACAACGGGGACGGCATCAAGGAGCGCACGGTGTACCAGATCTGTACCGACTACCAGTCCGACCCCGAGGGCGGCTCTGAGTACATCAAGTTCCTGTACTTCGACCTGAAAAACGACAAGATCTACCTCAATTCCTACTCTCCCTACCGGGATGACTTCAACTACTACGACACCCCCAAGCTGGACAGCTACGGCGAGGGCACCCGAGCGGTGAATATCGACATCAGCGAGCTGGACGTGGACTTCGACACCAGCGACAAGACCTTGACCACCGACCGCCTCACCGTGGACCTGCAGACCCAGCAGGTCATCGCCAGCTATCCCCAGAGCACCGGGGACGTGGAGCACACCTGGCAGGGCCTCCAGCCCGAGACCCAGTACGGCTGGTATGCCCGGGTCACCAACGACCAGTACGGCATCACCACCACCCAGGTGCAGGAGTTTGTCACCGAGGCCCAGCCGGAGCCGGTGACCTACACCATTGAGGCCACTGCTGGAGTGGGCGGCTCCATCAGCAACCCCGGCCAGACCCAGGTGGTAGAGGGCCAGAGCATCACCTACACCATCACCTGTGAGCCAGGCTATCAGGTGGCCCAGGTGCTGGTGGACGGCCAGGCCGTCCAGCTGGAGGATCATCGCTACACCTTCACCGATGTGAAGGCCAACCACACCATCCAGGTGGAGTTTGCCAAGATTCCGGTGGAGGACAAGGTGGACCTGAGCGGCCTTCAGGCTGCCGTGGACCAGGTGGAGGGCCAGGACCTCAGCGGCTATGACCAGGAGGACCTCCAGGAGCTCCACCAGCTGCTGGAGCAGGCCTATCAGGTCCTGGGCGACACCAGCCTGACCCAGGAGGACCAGGCCATGGTGGATGAGCTGGCAGAGGCGCTGCTGGCCGCCCTGGAGCGACTGCCCGAGCTGCCCACGCCCCAGCCCAGCCAGGAGCCCAGCGAGCAGCCCAGTGCCCAGCCCAGCCAGACCCCGGACGGGGAGGATGTGCCCCAGACCGGAGACCAGGCCAATCTGCTGGCCTTTGCCGTGGTGGCCCTCACCGCCTGCGGCGGCTTGGCCCTGGTGACCGCAGAGCGCAAGAAGCGGGAACAGCGCTGAGAAAACACCAAAAATAACAACCCGGCGGGGATGATGTGAAAATCATCCCCGCCGGGTTCTTTATGCTTCTTTTTGGGGCAATGGAGCGGTGTACTTCTCCACCAGCTGCTGCGCCACCCGCAGCGGGTCCTCCCCCTGTTTCAGCTTCAAGGTCAGCAGGCCCTTGTCCTGCCCCGGCGTGAACAGCAGCCGGGCGGGGTACTGGCCCCCCAGGTTGGCGATGGCCTGGAGGTCAAATTCCTCCAGGGTAAACCGCAGGGTGGCCCCCTTCTGGGAGATATCCACCATGCCGCACTTGGCGGCCTGGGAGCGCAGCAGGGCAATGGAAATGAGGTTGTTGACCCCACGGGGCGGGTCACCAAAGCGGTCAATGAGCTCGTCGGTGACGTCGTCCCCGTCCTCCTCGGTGCGGATGCGGGCAATGCGGCGATACAGGTCCATGCGCTGCTGGGCCGACGGCACATACCGCTCGGGGATGGAGGCGGGCACGGACAGGTCGGCGGTGCACTCCCGCACCTGCACCGGAACCTCTCCCTTTTCCGCCAAAACCGCCTCTTCCAGCAGTTTTAGATACAAATCATAGCCAACGCTCATGAGGAAGCCGGACTGCTCGGGGCCCAACAGGTTGCCTGCCCCTCGAATCTCCAAGTCCCGCATGGCAATGCGGAAGCCGGAGCCAAACTCCGCATATTCCCGGATGGCGGACAGCCGCTTGGTGGCAATCTCGCTGAGCACCTTCCCCGTGCGGTAGGTCATATAGGCGTAGGCCTTGCGGGTGGAGCGGCCCACCCGGCCTCGAATCTGGTGGAGCTGGGCCAGCCCTAACTTGTCGGCGTCCTCAATGATGAGGGTGTTGGCGTTGGCAATGTCAATGCCCGTCTCGATGATGGTAGTGCACACCAGCACGTCCACCTCGCCGTCCCCCATGCGGGTCATCACATCGGACAGCTCTTCCTGGCTCATCTTGCCGTGGCCCACCGCCACAGTGACATCCTCGCCCAACATATCCTGAATTTTCACCGCCGTGGCGTGGATGGTGTCCACCCGGTTGTGGAGGTAGTACACCTGGCCGCCACGCTCCAGCTCCCGGCGCATGGCGTCGGCCAGCACCGACCAGTTGTGCTCCAGCACGTAGGTCTGCACGGGCTGGCGGTTGGAGGGGGGCTCCTCAATGGCGGACATGTCCCGGATGCCGGACAGGGCCATGTTGAGGGTACGGGGAATGGGGGTGGCGGAGAGGGTGAGCACGTCCACCTGCCGGGCCAGCTCTTTCAGCCGCTCCTTGTGGGTCACCCCAAACCGCTGCTCCTCGTCCACCACCAGCAGACCCAGGTTTTTAAAGTGCACGTCCTTTTGCAGCAGGCGGTGGGTGCCGATGAGAATGTCCACCGAGCCGTCCTCCACCCCCATGAGGGCATTTTTCATCTGGGTTTGGGTGCGGAATCGGGACACCACCTCAATCTCCACCGGGTACTTGGCAAACCGGGCCTTGGCGGTGAGGTAGTGCTGCCGGGCCAGCACGGTGGTGGGCACCAGAATGGCCGCCTGCTTGCCGTCCAGCACGCACTTCATGATGGCCCGCAGGGCCACCTCGGTTTTACCATAACCCACGTCCCCGCACAGCAGGCGGTCCATGGGCCGGGGGGCCTCCATGTCCTTTTTGATCTCGGCGATGGAGCGCAGCTGGTCCTCCGTCTCCTGGTAGGGGAAGTCGTCCTCAAATTCCCGCTGCCAGGCGGAATCCGGGGCAAAGGCATACCCCGGTTGCCGCTGCCGCTGGGCGTAGAGCTGAATGAGCCCCTTGGCCAGGTCCTTGACCGCGGCCCGGGTGCGGGATTTGGCCCGTTCCCACTCGGTGCCGCCTAGTTTGGACAGCTTTTTGTGCTGGGTGTCGTCTCCGCCGCCGATATACTTGGAGATGGAGTCCAGCTGGGTGGCGGGGAGGTAGAGGGTGTCGGTTCCGGCATAGGCCAGCTTGATGTAGTCCTTGTCGATGCCGTCCACTTTCATTTTGGTCATGCCCACAAAGCGGCCAATGCCGTGGTGCTCGTGGACCACCAGGTCGCCGGGGGTCAGGTCGGTGAAGGAGTCCACCCGGCGGCGGTCGGCGGCGTGTTTCAGCCGTTTTCCCTTTCGCTTGCCCTGGCTCTGGCCCTGGGTGAGCACCGCAAAGGGGCAGCCGATGTAGTCAAAGCCGGCGGACAGCCCCCCCACGGCGATGGTGATGCCTCCGGGGGCGGGCAGCTCGTGGAGCTGGAAGTCCACCGCAGAGCGGATTTTCTTCTCCCGCAGCAGAGCCTGTAAATTCAGGGCCTGCTGCTCGCTGCCCACCAGCACCACCGTGCCCGTCTTGGCGCTTTGCAGTTGGGTGAGGTCGGCGGCGGCGGAGTCCAGATTGGCCCCGAAGGTGGACAGCTGGCGGCCCTGGGCGTTGAACAGGGCCTTGGGAGGCAGGGGCAGGGTGGAGGTGGAGAAGGAGTCCAAAAAGCACAGGGGGAACTGCTGGAGCTCCTCCATGAGCTGGGGGAAGGTGAGGGCGAAGGTGGCGTGTTTGCCCAACTGCACCCCGCTCTCCACCAGGGTTTTCAGGTCCTCGTCCAGCTGCCACAGCCAGTTTTTCCCCCGTTCGGAGACCCGGGTGGACTCGGACAGGCAGACCACAGCGTCGGGGGGCAGGTGGTGGACGGCGGTGTGGGCCACGGGATAGCGCTGGGGCAGCTGATGGTCGGGCACCTGCTGCCAGGTCCCGTCTTCCTGCCGCTGGGGCAGCACCTCCCGCACCGGGAGGAACACCGCCTTGTCCAGATGGCCCACCCGGCGCTGGGTGGCGGGGTCAAACAGGCCCATGGAGTCCACGTCGGTGTCCCAGAACTCCACCCGCACCGGGTGGTCCTGGGCGGGGGAGAACACGTCCAGAATGCCGCCACGCAGGGCAAACTGGCCCACGCCCTCCACCTGGTCGCACCGGGTGTAGCCCAGGGCAGACAGGGCGTCGGCCAGCTGGGTGGGGTCATAGGAGCCGCCGGAGCAGATGGTCACCACATGTTCCAGAAGCTCCTCAGGGGAGAGGGTGCGCTGTAGCAGGCCCTCCACCGTGGCGGTGATGACCTTGCACTCCCCCTGGGCCATGGCGTAGAAGGCGGCCAGGCGGCTGTGTTCCCCCTGGTGGGAGGCCACAGCGCCGTTGTAGAAGTTGAATTCCCGGCTTCCAATCAGGGTCACGCTCCAGCCGGTGAAGGCGGTGATGTCCCGGCCCAGGGCCTGGGCCTCGTCCTCGTCGGCGCACACCATCACCACCGGGCGGTCCAGGGCGGTGCCCAGTCCGGCGGCAAAGTGGGCCCGGTGGATGCGGGACAGCCCCGACACCGCCGCCGGGGACTGGCCCGTCTCCAGGGCCTGCACCAGGGCGGGAAACTGGGGCACTTGTTGGAGAATGTGGAGTAATTCCTTCATAGCGGCTCCTTTTTCCACCAAAGTTAGTTGAACTGATTCATGGCCTTCTGGGGCCCGTCCTTGAGATAGCACTCCACCGCTTGGGCCGCCCGCAGGGTGGCCTCGTCCATGGCGGTCTTGTCCGGGCCCACAAACTTGCCCAGCACCCAGTCGGCCATGTCGTAGTCAGGGTGGGGCTTGCCCCCCACGCCAATCTTCACCCGGGGGAATTTGTCGGTGCCCAGGCGCTGGATAATGCTCTTCAGGCCGTTGTGGCCTCCGGCGGAGCCACTGGTGCGGATGCGCAGCTTACCCACCGGCAGGGACACGTCGTCACACAGCACCAGAATATGCTCCTCGGACACTTTATAGAAGGCGGCGGCCTCCGCCACCGCGTCACCGGACAGGTTCATGTAGGTGGTGGGCTTCATCACCAGCACCCCCTGGCCGGAGATGGTGGCCTGGTGGGTGAGGGCGTGGAATTTCAGACGCTGCACCGGGAAGTCTCCCCGGTCGGCCAGCTGGTCAATGGCCATAAACCCGGCGTTGTGCCGGGTGTTTTCGTATTTGTCGCCGGGGTTGCCCAGACCCACCACCAGCCAGGTCACCGGCAGCTTTTTACCAAAAAACATGGGGAAAACTCCTTCTTATTTCATTTTTGGAGAAGGGTCCTTCTCCGATTTGTCAGGCGGAGACCAGCGCCCCAGCCGGGGACGCTCCGCTGGGCCCGATTTCTCCACGATGAGAAATCGGGGAAAGAATCGCTTAGGGCGTTCCCCCCTAAGTACCCCCCTGGGGTACCAGGCTGGGAATGCGTCAAGCTGGTGTTCGGCCCGTCACCCTTGCTGTGGCCCCTGTCACTGCCACCACACCAGGCTGCCCTGGGTAGCTGGCCCTATGGCCGGGCGATTTTCACATCCGGGCCTACCTTGGTGCAGCGGCGTTCCCGCCGCCGGGAGCCTGGCTTCCGGCAACTGGGAACAGTTGCATACCAAGGTTAGGCCCTGGGGATAGGAGTATTATTTGTCGTAGAAGCTGGCACTCACAAAAGAATTGCCATGCCATCTATGTGACCCCACCAGTCCAAGGGCCGAAAAGAGAAAGGTGCACACTCCATCCAGTACCGCGGGGTGGATTCCACAAGGCGGGGGAAGGCCCCGCCTTTGGTGGTCTTTGGTTCCTTTCTGGCAGCAGAAAGGAACCCCCAGCGGGTAGCGTCCCCACCAGGCTGGCAAGCCGGAACAGGGAAACCGATAGAGGGTCAAACCCTCTTTCCCAAAAGAGAAGAAAAAGGGCTGTTGCAGGCACAGCCTGCAACAGCCCCCAAATGAGCGTGATTACTGGAACAGCTTGGACACAGACCGCTCCTCGTAGATGCGGGCAATGGCCTCGGCGAACATGTGAGCCACGGACAGATACTTGATCTTGGGGCACACCTCGGCGATGTCCTCCCGGGGCTGGATGGTGTCCAGGAACAGCACCTCGTCCAGCACAGAGGCATTGATGCGCTCAATGGCAGGGCCGGAGAGCACGCCGTGAGAGGCGGCAGCGGTGACGGACTTGGCGCCGCCAATGTCCACCAGAGCCTGGGCGGCGTGGCACAGAGATCCGCCGGTGTCCACCATGTCGTCCAGCAGGATGACGTGCTTGTCCTTCACCTCGCCGATGATGTTCATCACCTCGGAGGAGTTGGCCTTCTGACGGCGCTTGTCCACAATGGCCATGGGCATGTCCAGCTTCTGCGCGAAGGCACGGGCACGGGCCACAGAGCCCACGTCGGGGGAGACCACCATGGTCTCGTCGTGGACGGCGGCGAAGCGGCGCAGGAAGTGGTCCACAAACACAGGAGAGCCCAGCAGATTGTCCACGGGGATGTCAAAGAAGCCCTGAATCTGGTTGGCGTGCAGGTCCATGGTCAGCACACGGTCGGCGCCGGCCCGGGTGATCAGGTTGGCCACCAGCTTGGCGGAAATGGGGTCACGGGGCTTGGTCTTACGATCCTGACGGGCGTAGCCAAAGTAGGGGATGACGGCGGTGATGCGGCCGGCAGAGGCGCGCTTGAGAGCGTCGATCATGATCAGCAGCTCCATCAGGTTGTCATTGACGGGGGAGCTGGTGGACTGAACCACGAACACGTCGGAGCCACGGACGGTCTCATGAATGGAGACAAAGTTCTCTCCATCGGAGAAGGCGCCCACCTCGGCACTGCCCAGGGGAATGCTCAGGTCCTGGCAGATGGCCTCGGCCAGAGCACGGTTTGAGCTTCCGGAGAAGATTTTCAGATCTTTACCGTGAGAAATCATTGTTGTACTTCCTCTCTGTGTGTGATGTATGGTAGGGGCATCCAGTGCCGGGACGGGGCGTTGCCCGCCCACCACAATCGCTGACAAAATGCATCTAAAATATTATATCAGAATCCACCGGTTTTTGAAGAGGGAAATTGAAATTTGTCCAAAATCCTTCCTTCTACACAAAAGAAGCATACAAATTTCCCCCCGGCCTGTGAAATGGGCAACAGACCGGGGAAAATTTAACACAGATAAAATACAGTTTCTGGAAAACTCAGCAGCAACCCACCCGGGCCATCAGCCGACGGCGCAGGGGAATGATGCGATACAGCTGGGCCACTTCGATGGTGGCGCACAGCTTATCCGCCAGGTTTACCGCAATGGCCACCCGAGAGCGGGGCAGATGCACCGCCAGGGGGAACATGTGGGAGACGATGGCGTTGGCCTCTCGGTCGCTGAGGTCGGGGCACAGGGCCCGGGCATTGCGCAGGGCAAACACGGGGTGGTCCAGGCACTGGTTGCCGGGATGGGCGTTGCGGTCTGCGGGGTCATAGAGGTACAGGTCGTGGAGCAGTCCCGCCCGGGCGGCGGCCCGGCAGTCCCAGCCGAAGCGCTGGGCGATGCGGTAGGCCATGTAGGCCACAAAGAGGGAGTGCTCATAGCAGGTCACGGAGAAGTGGTGCCGCCATTGCCGCATGGCATTGACCTCCTTGGAGGCCAGCAGAGGAGCCAGGCACCCGAAAAACTCCTCTGCGTGGGGTGATATCCACATAGGAAAAAACCTCCTATCTCTATAAACACAGGGTTGACATCTTTCCACCTCTAGTATAGCAAACCGGGGTGTCGTTGTCAGCAGATTTCGGGGAGAAAAATTTTTCCTCTGCGCCCAGCGCAGAGGAATGAATAATGATAAATGAATCATGAATAATTGTGGTGTGCCGCAAGCGGCACGGATTCTAATCTGAGGCAGAGACCGAAGAATGGGCGTATGGCTCCATCCCAGAGGAAGGGCCTGGGATTGGCAGACGCTAAAGGGCCTGCATTCTTCATTTTTCATTCTTCGTTATTCATTCAAAAATTTCAAGGCGCTGTGGAAATTGCTCCACAGCGCCTTGGAATTTTTTATTTAATGGGCTCGCCAGCGGCCTTCTTGGCCTCGATTTCCCGCAGAGCGTCCTTGTAGGACAGGTTCACACGGCCCTTCTCGTCAATGTCAGTGACCTTGACCCAGATCATGTCGCCGATGTTCACCACGTCCTCCACCTTCTCCACGCGGCGGTTGGCCAGCTTGGAGATGTGCACCATGCCGTCCTTGCCGGGAGCCAGCTCCACGAAGGCGCCGAACTGGAGGATGCGCACCACCTTGCCGTAGTACAGAGCACCCACCTCGGGGACGAACACGATGGTCTCGATGGTCTTCTTGGCGGCCTCGCAGGAAGCCTTGTCCACACCGGCAATGAAGATGGTGCCGTCGTCCTCGATGTCGATCTTGGCGCCGGTGTCGGCACAGATCTTCTGGATGACCTTACCGCCGGAACCGATGACCTCACGAATCTTGTCAGCGTCGATCTTCATCTTGATCATCTTGGGGGCGTTCTCGCTGACCTCAGCGCGGGGCTCAGAGATGCAGGGCAGCATGATCTCGTCCAGGATGGCGAAACGGGCGTCCCGGGTGATCTCCAGGGCCTCCTTGATGATGGCGTGGGACAGACCGTCGTTCTTCAGGTCCATCTGGATGGCGGTGATGCCCTTCTTGGTACCGGCCACCTTGAAGTCCATCTCGCCGTGGAAGTCCTCCACGCCCTGGATGTCGATGAAGGTGGTGAAGGAGCCGTCGTCGTCCTGAATCAGGCCGCAGGAGATGCCGGCCACGGGGGTCTTGATGGGCACGCCGGCGTCCATCAGAGCCAGAGTGGAGCCGCAGATGGAGCCCTGAGAGGTGGAGCCGTTGGAGGACAGCACCTCGCTGACCACACGGATGGCGTAGGGGAACTCCTCCACGCTGGGAATCACGGGCTCCAGAGCGCGCTCAGCCAGAGCACCGTGGCCCTTCTCGCGGCGGTTGGTGGAACGGGCGCCGCGGGCCTCGCCCACAGAGTAGCCGGGGAAGTTGTAGTGGTGCATGTAGCGCTTCTCTTCCTCTTCCCAGATGGTGTCCAGCTTCTGGGAGGCGGCCAGGGTGTTCAGGGTACACACGGACAGCACCTGAGTCTGACCACGGGTGAACAGGCCGGAACCGTGGACACGGGGCAGAACGCCCACTTCGGCGGCCAGAGGACGGATCTCGTTCTTGGCACGGCCATCCACACGGTGGCCTTCCAGCAGCCAGGCCTTGACGATCTTCTTCTGGAACTTGTAGGTGAACTCCTCCAGGTACTGGTCCATATCGGGATAGGTCTCCAGATACTTCTCGTGCCAGTGGTCGATCATGGCGTTCCAGCGCTGCTCCCGGACGTTCTTGTCGTCGGTGTCCATGGCGGCCTTGGCCTCGTCCATGAAGTTGGCCACGATATCGTCAAACAGCTCCTGGTTGAAGGAGGCGTGCTGATACTCGAACTTGGGCTTGCCGATCTCGGCCACAATGCCGTTGATGAACTCCACCTGACGGCGGATTTCTTCGTGGGCCTTGACAATGCCCTCGTACATGATCTCGTCGGGAATCTCCTTGGCGCCGGCCTCGATCATGACCACCTTGTCCATGGTGGCGGCCACAGTCACGTCCATCTGGGAGGCGTGCTTCTGCTCACGGGTGGGGTTCATGACGATCTGGCCGTCCACATAGCCCACTTCCATGCAGCCGATGGGGCCGTTCCAGGGAATGTCGGAGTAGGACAGGCAGGCGGACACGCCGATCATGGCGGTGACCTCAGGAGAGCAGTCGTAGTCCACGCTCATGACGGTGCAGGTGACCACCACGTCGTTGCGCAGGTCGGTGGGGAACAGGGGGCGGATGGGCCGGTCGATCAGACGGCTGGCCAGCACGGCGGGCAGGGAGGGCTGACCCTCCCGGCGCATGAAGGAGCCGGGGATGCGGCCCACGGCGTACAGCTTCTCCTCGAAGTCCACAGACAGGGGGAAGAAGTCGATGCCGTCCCGGGGACGGGGGGAGGCGGTGACAGCCACCAGAACGCTGGTCTCACCGTAGGTGACCATGGCGGCAGCGTTGGCCAGCTCGGCCATCTTGCCCACTTCGATCTTCAGGGGACGGCCAGCCACCACAGTCTCATACACCTTGTGGTTGACAAATTCCTTGTGCTTGATGATGGTAGACATCGGTTGATACACTCCTTTTCTTTGGGCCCAGCTGGAGCGATCACACTTTAGCACTTGAACACAGGCCCCTCCTATTGGTGAGACCCATGTTCAACTGCTAAAAGGATAGGCTCCAGCAGATGGCGGGGAATAGAGGCAAGGGCGGCGTGAGGTTCACGCCGCCCTATTTGAAAAAACTTACTTACGGATGCCCAGCTTGGCAATGATAGCGCGGTAACGCTCGATGTCCTTCTTAGCCAGGTAGTCCAGCATCTTGCGGCGCTTACCGACCATCTTCAGCAGGCCACGACGGCTGTGGTTGTCGTGGATGTGCACCTTCAGGTGCTCGGTGAGCTCCTGGATGCGGGCGGTGAGGATGGCGATCTGAACCTCGGGAGAACCGGTATCGGTCTCGTGGGTGCGGTTGGCCTCGATGACGGCAGTCTTCTGGTCCTTACGAATCATGGGTAGTTTCCACCTTTCTTGTATTCTGCCCGGACGCTGAGTATCGGGCGGGTGAATCCCCCGCGTAACAAGCGGGCAATGTCCCGAAACTAAGCTGACGGGTGTGCATCAAAATGCTCGAATAGCATATCATAATCATACCCCAATTGTAAAGGCATTTTTCCTGATTTTTTTATTTTCTGTCAACTTTGGTGATTATGCCACCAGAATGCGGAGGCTCAGCAGCAGCATGGCCCCGATCACCGACAGGGTGGCCACCCACTCCCCGTGCTGTATGAGCCACCACAGCCCAGAGGCCCGGCCAGCGGGGCGGGGAGCCTGGGGTTCCAGGACCTCCTGGGGCTGGTCCACGTCCAGGTCGTGGTCCTGCTTCCAGGCGGTAAAGTCGATGATCTGTCCGGTCTTGCCAGCGTGGGCGGGGGCTTGCCGGGACAGACACACCAGCTCCCGGGTGGGGGCATTCTCATAGGCCGGGGCGACGCTGCTCATGGTCACTCTCCGGGCAGGTACGGTGTAAAATGTGGTCTCCATAGACAATCCTCCTTGTTGTATTTGTGTCCAGTATCTCACAAATACAGTCCCATAAACGACTCTTCCTCGAAATTTGTCGAACCAATGTTCTAGGAGTATGATAATACATTTGTTCGATTTTGTCAAGTGGGGCGCTCCGCGGGGAAAGCCTCCCTCGGGGAAGAAGGCGGATAGCCGCCTGGCTGAGGAGGGCTTGTCCTTCTCCGATTTCCTTGGCGCAGACCAGCGCCCCCGCCGGGGACGCTCCGCTGGGCCCGATTTCTCCCCGATGAGAAATCGGGGAAAGAATCGCCAAAGGCGGGGCCTTCCCCCGCCTTGTGGAATCCACCCCGCGGTACTGGGTGTGCCTGCGTTCTCCTTGTTTCAGCCCTTGGCCCGGTGGGGTCACATAGATAGCGTGGAAATTCTGTGGGTCGTGCTTACTTCTCTGTACAATAGTACTTCTATTCTCAGGGCCTTACCCTGGCCAGCAACTGTTCCCAGTTGCCGGGGGCCGGGCGCAAAAAGCCCCTGAACATTGCCGAATTTCTTGCGTTGTTGGGTGTAGGGGAGGGGCTTG
>NZ_NFKO01000013.1:0-54984 GCF_002160435.1 Pseudoflavonifractor sp. An176
CTTCAGATTCCACCTCACGATGGACACCCTTGCCTTCGGCTAACAGTTCCTACTGCCAAGTCTGTAGTGGACTTTCACCACCAAGTTATTGCCCATGCCGGGCGCACCACTGAAAAGCAGGTCGCAGCCCAATGACTGCGACCTGCTTTGTTTCTACTCTGTGTGATGGTCTACGTATCCGCTTAGCCGTTGCGGCGCTTGCGGGCAATGGCCACGCCGCCCAAAGCGGTGGCACTGCTCATCAGCACGCCCACCATGGCAGCCAGCTGGCTGGCATCCCCCGTCTGGGGCACGTTGGTCTCGGGTTTCTCAGACACCACAGGCTTCTGAGTGGCCTCGGGAGTCTGGCTGGCCTCAGGGGTCTGAGTGGGCTGGGGAGTGGTCTCAGCAGTGAGTCCGTTCATGGCGGAGGCGAGCGCTTCCACAGCGGCGTCCACCGCGTCCTGATCCTCCACGCTGAGGGTCTCGTCCGCCATCACCGCCTGAGCCTCAGCCAATGCAGCTTGGAACACGGCCACGCTCTGGGCGGTATAACCGGAGAGGTCCACAGCCTGAGCCTGGTTCAGAATATCCTCCAGGTTCTCCTTGTTGGCCTTGTAGCGCTGGGCCAGAATGGCGTTCAACAGTGCTTCGCTGGCCTCTCCCACATCCCCTGCCAAGGCATTGCCGCTGTCTTCCAGCAGCTCCTGGGCCTGGGCCAAAGCGTCCACCAGCTGCTGCCAATCGGTCTGCACGTACTTGTCCTGCTCGGCCACCATGGCCTCGGCCTTTGCCACCAGCTGCTCCAGCATGCCTCTGCCTTGTATTTTTCCCACTGACGTGGTAGCATGAAGGAAAAGGAGATGGAACCATAAAACTTTACAAAATCACCTTCAGCCCCACAGGCGGCACCCAAAAGGCCGCTGACCTGCTGGTGGAGAACTGGAAGGCCCAGTCCATTTCGCTGGACCTCACTGACCCCAATGCCCACTTCTCCGATTACTCCCTAACCGCAGAAGATGTGGCTGTCATTGCCGTGCCCTCCTATGCTGGCCGGGTCCCCGCCCCCGCCGTCCAGCGCCTGACTGCCATGCAGGGCAACGGCGCCCGGGCGGTGCTGGTGTGCGTGTATGGCAACCGGGCCTATGAGGACACCCTGGTGGAGCTGGAGGACGCCGCCGTCCAGGCGGGCTTCCAGGTGGTGGCCGGAGTGGCCGCCATTGCCGAACACTCCATCGCCCACCAGTATGCCGCCGGACGTCCAGACAGCCAGGACAAGCAGCAATTGCAGGACTTTGGACAAAAAATTTGGGATAAGCTGCAGTCCGGAGACAACTCCCAGCCCACGCTGCCCGGCAACCGCCCCTACAAAAAGGCGGGCGGAGTCGGCATGGTGCCCAAGCCCGCCAAGGACTGCAACCGCTGCGGCCTGTGTGCCCAGCAGTGCCCCGTCCAGGCCATTGACCCCGCCGACCCCAGCCGCACCGACAAGGAGCTGTGTATTTCCTGCATGCGCTGCGTGGCCGTGTGCCCCCAGGGTGCCCGGAAGGTAAATCCCGTCATGCTCACCGCCGCACAGGTGGCCTTGAAGAAGGTTTGCTCGGACCGGAAAGAGGGCGAGCTGTTCCTGTAACCGTACCGCAAAGAGGTGTTGGTCCCCATCCAACGGGGACCAACACCTCTTTCCTTTCCTCAAGTATAGGTTTTAAGCATGGTGATGCATTCTGTATAAGTATTGGTGATTCTATCTCTGGAGTGTTAGAATCAGAATCAAAGATCCACTCACATAAGGAGGAACCCATATGAGTAAACACGTTTTGGTCATCTCCACCAGCCTGCGCTCCCGCAGCAATTCCCATCTGCTGGCTCAGCAGTTTGCCCAGGGCGCCCAGGAAGCTGGGCACCAGGTGGAGCTTGTCTCCCTGCAAGGGAAACAGCTGCACTTCTGCAACGGCTGCATGGCCTGTCTGGAGGCCCACCGGTGTGTCATTGAGGACGACGCCAACGCCATTGTGGAGAAGATGGGGGCGGCAGACGTCATCTGTTTTGCCACTCCGGTCTACTATTATGAGATGGCCGGTCAGATGAAGACCCTGCTGGACCGGGCCAACTCCCTGTATGACTCCGCCTACGCCTTCCGGGACATCTATCTGCTCACCGCCTCCGCCGAGGAGGAGGACAGCGCCTCGAATGGTCCTGTCCACGGCCTCAACGGCTGGATTGCCTGCTTTGAACGGGCCCGACTGGCCGGCGTGGTCCGGGGCGGCGGTGCCAACGACCCCGGTGAGATGGGCCAGGACAAGCTGGACGCTGCCTACCAGATGGGCAAGAACGTGTAAGGAGGGAATACGCCATGGAATCCAAGTACAACGGATATTCCTTCCCCCTCCGGGACACCGTGCGCCGGGAGAAGGTGAAGTTCCACAACCGCTACGGCATCGAGCTGACAGGAGACCTGTACCTGCCCCAGGATGCAACGGGAAAGCTGGCCGCTGTGGCGGTGTCCGGCCCCTTCGGAGCGGTAAAAGAGCAGTGCTCCGGGCTGTACGCCGAAGAGCTGGCCAGCCGTGGCTTTGCCGCTCTGGCCTTTGACCCCTCCTTTATCGGAGAGAGCGGCGGTGCGGTGCGCAACGTGGCCTCCCCCGACATCAACACCGAGGACTTCTCCGCTGCGGTGGACTTTTTGGCCACCCGGGACTTTGTGGACGGGGAGAAGATCGGCATTCTGGGTATCTGCGGCTTTGGCGGCATGGCCCTCAACGCCGCCGCCATGGACACCCGCATCAAAGCCACCGTCACCTCCACCATGTATGACATGAGCCGGGTCAACGCCAAGGGCTACTTTGATTCCACCGACAGCGCCGACGCCCGGTACGAGATGAAACAAGCCCTCAACGCCCAGCGCACCCAGGACTACCAGTCCGGCACCTACGCCCGGGCCGGGGGTGTGGTGGACCCGCTGCCGGAAGACGCCCCCTTCTTTCTCAAGGACTACTACGACTACTACAAGACCCAGCGGGGGTACACCGAGCGGTCCCTCAACTCCAACGACGGCTGGAATGTGACCTCTTCCCTGTCCTTTGTCAACATGCCCATTCTGCACTACACCAACGAAATCCGCAGTGCCGTGCTGATGCTCCACGGGGAGAAGGCCCACTCCTGCTATTTCAGCCGGGACGCCTTCGCCCACATGGTGGAGGGAAATCCCTACACCGCCAACAAGGAGTTGCTCATCATCCCCGACGCCGTCCACACCGATCTGTATGACCGAAAGGACATCATTCCCTTTGACAAGATCACAAGTTTCTTCCACGCGTATTTGGCATAAAGGAGGCCTTTGAAATGGCAGTGAAGCAGACCGCAGGCCGGGACGCTCTGGGTAAGTTTGCCCCCAAGTTTGCCCAGTTGAATGACGATGTATTGTTTGGAGAGGTGTGGAGCCGTGAGGACAAACTCTCCCTTCGGGACCGCTCCCTGGTCACCGTGGTGGCCCTCATGGCCCAGGGGCTGGTGGACAGCTCCTTCCAGTATCACCTGACCACCGCCAAGCAAAACGGCATCACCCGACAGGAAATTTCCGAGATTCTCACCCACGCCGCCTTCTACGCTGGCTGGCCCAAGGCCTGGGCCGCCTTCCGCATGGCCAAAGAGGTGTGGGCGGAGGAAGATGACGCAGACGGCAAGGCCCAACATCAGCAGGAGATGGTCTTCCCCATCGGCGCGCCCAACGATGGCTTTGCCCAGTATTTCGTGGGGCAGAGCTATCTGCACCCCCTGTCCACCAGCCAGGTGGGGGTGTTCAATGTGACCTTTGAACCCGGTTGCCGCAACAACTGGCACATCCACCACGCCACCCAGGGCGGCGGTCAAATGCTGATCTGTGTGGCCGGGCGTGGCTACTATCAGGAGTGGGGCAAGGAGGCCCAGGAGCTGCACCCTGGCGATGTGGTGAACATTCCCACCGGGGTCAAGCACTGGCACGGGGCCGCTCCCGACAGCTGGTTCTCTCACTTGGCTCTGGAGGTTCCCGGTGAGAACAGCTCCAACGAATGGCTGGAGGCCGTCTCCGACGAGGAGTACAGCAAACTCAAGTAACGAATAAGGGGGTGACGGAACCGTCACCCCCTTTTGTCATCTATTTGGTTATCCGCCGATCTTTTCCACGGGTTTCCCCACTTTATGCTCCAGGAAGCTGCGGAAGGAGTCCACCGTGCCCCCCTTCAACTCTCGCTTGGCAAATGCCTGGGCGTGGTTTTTGCCCAGCACAAAGACAAGATAGTCCCGGGTCTCCGCAATGGCCAGGATGTTCCCATACTCCCAGCTGGTGGTGGCGCCGGAGATTTTGCACTCATAGTGGTCCCCGTAAAAGCTGCTGCTGCACAGCTCGCTGCTCGGCATCATGCGGCGTTGGGCCATCAGGGCGTTGAGGCCATCTCCCCAGCCCTGCACCACAAACAGGCACACCACCGCCACCAGGATCACGGCTTTGAACCACAGCCGTTCGCCGGGCTCCAGCAGGAGGGACAGCCCCAGGACCAGAAGCAGGCATCCCGCCATCCACCACCGCCGGGCGGTCTTCTTCCGAACGGTTTTCCGCAGCGCGCGAGACATATCGGCCAGAGTGTGGCGATCATAGATGGTATAGCAGCTATATTCCATAGAGATTCCCTCCTAACTTGGCGCGGTCATTTCTTTTACAGTATAGCAAACCCGCAGTGGAAAATGCAAGATTTCCACTTACCAGATGGAGCCCTGGAAATGGCCGAAAATTTTTTCAACTTTTTTTGATTTCCCTCTTGCAATTTCAAAAGTCATGTGCTATTATGTCATAGTTCGGTTCAAATCCGGGTGTGGCGAAGTTTGGTATCGCGCTTGACTGGGGGTCAAGAGGCCGCAGGTTCAAGTCCTGTCACTCGGACCAAAAGAGAAGAGCACTGTCAACATCAGTTGGCAGTGCTCTTCTCTTTTGATTTGTACGGGGTGGTGAACCTGCGGCCTCTTGGTGCCGTCAGGCACATAAAATCCGCCGCCCTATGGCCTCCAGAGCGTCAGCTCTGGGGGCCAGTGGGTCAAGTCCTGTCGCCGGAAAACTTCTCTTGACCTTCTAGAGCACACCTGCTACCGGGCACCAATCAAAACAAAACCTGAGTAGCCATCCAGCTACTCAGGTTTTATTTATGTGCGAATTATCCGGTAATCCACTTGGTAAACGTGGCTACCTTCTCCAAATCTTCCTCACTTAACGACCTCAACCGCTCACAAAGTTTATGATAAGCGGAATCATCCTGTTCCAAGGGAGCAAAAAATTCTCCTGGCGTCATATCGAAATACGAAATGATGTTGAACAGTTCTCTCAGGGATGGCAAGGCCGCTCCGCTGGTGACGCCTCGAATATAAGAGCCGCTTTTACCTAAATCCAGGCTCATGCGATGCTCGGACACATCTTTGGCCATCCTCAATTCGGTAATACGAGTTCTAATGAAATCTTCATATGGCATATCAACCATTGCCTTCCCTCCCTTTTTCGTTATTTTATTACGAACCAGGGAATGGCGTTGGTAGTGTAATAGCTAATTTGCGATTTACTCTTCTCTTTATTGGTAGTATAATTACCAATGTATAATATTCTTTATGATTACACTACCACTTCCCATTTGGAGGCGATTGTATGCGCACCACGACAGTCAGCTTTTTTGGTCATCGACAAATGAAAGCCCCACTTCAAACGGAGCAGAACTTGGAAAAAATCATTTCACATCTGCTGCAAGAAAATGATTTTATAGAATTTCTTGTAGGGCGCAATGGAGAATTTGATCAAATCGTATCTTCAACCATACGCAAGTGCAAAAGACAGATTCGTAATGATAACAGTGTGCTCATTTGGGTTATGCCATATTCCACTGCCGAGTATCGCAACAACAAACGGTCCTTCCTTTCATACTATGATGAAATAGAAATTTGTGAGCAAGCGGCAGCAGCACACTATAAAGCTGCATTTCAAATCCGAAACCGGGCAATGGTTGACCGTTCCGATCTGGTTATTCTATACATTGATCATTCATACGGTGGTGCTTACCAGACGTTTCAGTATGTGAAAAAGATAGGAAAAAAACACATAAATATAGCGGAAAGCGATGACTCATTCTCTCAACTGTACCACTTTCCATCCTATACAATCCCTTAAAGCAAAACAGGTACTGTCCAGACAAAACGTCTGTGGCAGTACCTGTTTCATATTTGTTTAAACAAGCGAGCTTCTCGCCCCGCTCCGCCGCACGGCGTTGTCCTGGAATCGGAAAATACTGGGCACGTGCCGGGACTGGGTATACTCAAACATCACACCCTGGCTGTTGTACACCTGGTTGCTCACCACCGCCACGCAGTTGTACTCCCCCAGGTCCAGCCACTTCTTGTCCGCCCCAGTGACCGGCTCCACGGTGATGGTGCGCTTGCTGGTGACAATCACCATGCCCAGCTCCTCCTCCAAGTAGCGGTACAGAGAGCCCTGGGCGATCTCCTCCGTCAAATCCGGCATACAGTCCACCCGGAGATAGCTGTGGTTTAAAATGATGGGCTTGCCGTCCATCTCGTGGACACGGCTGAGGGAAAATAGCTCCGTCCCCACCGGAAACCCGGTTTGCAGGGAAATATTCACCCCCGCCACACACCGCTCCAGCTCCACTACCCGGGTGGCGGTGTGCTGTCCCGTGCGCTGGGCCGTCTCCCGGAAGGACTCAATGGTGCCCATGGTATAGGACGAACGCTCAATGGGCTGAAAAATATTGCAAACACCCTTGCCCTGGCTGGTCTGCACATATCCGTCCCGGACCAGCTCGGAAATGGCCCGGCGCACCGTGTTGCGGGAACAGGAAAACTCCCCGATGAGGGTATTTTCCGACGGCAGCAGCTGCCCCACCGGGTATACCCCAGACTCAATGCGGGATTTCAGGGCGGCATAAATTTGGGTAAACTTTTCTCGCGGCATATTCCTTCCACCTTGTCAAAACAGGCTCTATCTTTTTAAGATACTATATCCCCACTACCTTGTCAACGTCCCCCACCCCGCCCCCACCGAATTGTACACATGCCTAAAAATTGGGAGGAATGTTTATCACCTTTGTCAAGTTGACTTGTTTAAACAAGTGGTGTATCGTTAATATCAACAGAGACACAGGGAGCTGGGCCCCGGAACTGGAAAGCTTCCGTGCAGAAAAGAAGGAGGATGGGCATATGTCCAAGTATCAACGAGACGTAGAGGCGCTGCTGCCTCTCATCGGCGGACGGGAAAACATCCAGGCCGTCTCCCACTGCATGACCCGGATGCGGTTCGTGCTGGCCGACCCCAACAAGGCAGACGTGGACGAAATTGAGAAAATCCCCGCCGTAAAAGGCACCTTCACCCAGGCTGGACAGTTCCAGGTCATCATCGGCAACGACGTGGCGGTATTCTACAAGGAGTTCACCGCCTACGCCGGAGTGGAAGGGGTAAGCAAAGACGCCGTGAAGGCCGCCGCCAAGTCCAACCAGTCCCTCATTCAGCGGGCGGTGGGCACGCTGGGCGAGATCTTCGCCCCCATCATTCCCGCCCTGATCTGCGGCGGTCTGATTTTGGGCTTCCGCAACATCATCGGTGAAATCAACTTCTTTGCCGACGGCACCATGAGCCTGGCGGATACCTCCCAGTTCTGGGCTGGCGTGTACAGCTTCCTGTGGCTCATCGGCGAGGCCATCTTCCACATGCTCCCCGTGGGCATCTGCTGGTCCATCTCCAAGAAGATGGGCACCACCCAGATTCTCGGCATCATCCTGGGCTTGACTCTGGTCTCTCCCCAGCTGCTCAACGGCTTCTCTGTGGCCACCGCCACAGAAATCCCCGTCTGGGACTTCGGCTTTGCCCAGGTACAGATGATCGGCTATCAGGGCCAGGTCATCGCCGCCATGATGGCTGGTTTTGTGCTGGTCTATCTGGAAAAGGGCTTGAAAAAGCTCTGTCCGGAAGTCATTAGCATGATCGTGGTTCCCTTCTTCTCCCTGGTGCCTGCGGTCATCATCGCCCACACCATCGTGGGCCCCATCGGCTGGGCCATTGGCGACGCCATCGCCTCGGTGGTCTACGCCGGCCTCACCTCTTCCGTGCGCTGGCTGTTTGCCGCCGTGTTCGGCCTGTTCTACGCCCCCATCGTCATGACCGGTCTGCACCACATGACCAACGCCATCGACACCCAGCTGGTGAACCTGTACGGCGGCACCATCCTGTGGCCCATGATCGCCCTGTCCAACATCGCCCAGGGCTCTGCGGTGCTGGGTATGGCAGTGCTCCAGAAGAAGAATGAGCGGGCCCAGCAGGTGAACATCCCCGCCTGCATCTCCTGCTACCTGGGCGTCACCGAGCCCGCCCTCTTCGGCGTGAACATGAAGTACGGCTTCCCCCTGGTGTGCGGTATGATCGGCTCCGGCCTGGCCGCTGTCATCTCCATTGTCACCGGCTCTGAGGCCTACTCCATCGGCGTGGGCGGTCTGCCTGGCATCCTGTCCATCAAGCCCCAGTTCTACCTCACCTTCCTGCTGGCCATGGCCGTGGCCATCGTGGTGCCCTTCGTGCTCACCCTGATTGTGGGCAAGCGCAAACTGGACGCCGCCGCCCTGGGCACCGACCAGACTGCCGCCCCCGTTCCCGTCCAGGAGATGCCCGCCGAGGCCTGCCACGAGCTGAAAGCTCCCCTGTCCGGCCACATCATCCCCATGGAGCAGATTCCCGACCAGGTATTCTCCCAGGGCGTTCTGGGCCAGGGGGTGGGCATTGAGCCCACCGGAAATGTGGTGGTGGCCCCCGCTGACGCCACCGTGTCCACCGTCATTGAGGACAGCAAGCACGCCTGCGGACTGCTCTTAGACAACGGTGTGGAGCTGCTCATCCACGTGGGCATGGACACCGTCACCATGGGCGGCGACGGCTTCCAGCTCCATGTGAAGGAGGGGGACCGGGTACACACCGGGGACAAGCTCATCACCTTTGACCCGGAGAAAATCAAAGCCGCCGGACACCCCACCACCACCGCATTTGTCATCACAGAGCCCGGCTCTGCTCACTTCAACTTCCACACCGGACTGGACGCCCAGGCCGGCCAGACCGCCATCATCACCATGGAATGAGGAACCTACTATGAAAGACTTTCGCAACAGTGTAGTATACCAAATCTACCCCAAGTCCTTTCTGGACACCAACGGGGACGGTCTGGGGGACCTGAAGGGCGTCACCGCCAAGCTGGACTACCTGGAGAAGCTGGGCGTGGACTACATCTGGCTCACCCCCTTCTTCGTCTCCCCCCAGAACGACAACGGCTACGACGTGGCGGACTACCGGGCCATTGACCCCCGGTATGGCACCATGGCCGACTTCGAGGAACTGGTGGCCCAGGCCGAGGCCCACAACATCCGCATTATGCTGGACATGGTGTTTAACCACACCTCCACCTACCACCAGTGGTTCCAGAAGGCCCTGGCCGGGGACCCGGTGTATCAGGACTACTACATCTTCCGCCCCGGCAAGCCCGACGGCACTCCGCCCACCAACTGGGAGAGCAAGTTCGGCGGAAACGCCTGGGAGTACGTGCCCCAGCTGGGCAAATACTACCTCCACCTCTTTGACAAGACCCAGGCAGATTTGAACTGGGAGAACCCCGCCGTGCGGAAAGAAGTCCAGGACATTGTGCGCTTCTGGATGGGCAAGGGCGTGAAGGGCTTCCGCTTCGACGTGGTGAACCTCATCAGCAAGGGAGAGTACGCCGACGACTTCCAGGGGGATGGCCGCCGCTTCTACACCGACGGCCCTCGCATCCACGAGTTTTTGCATGAACTGAACCGTGAGAGCTTCGGCCAGGACCCGGAGATCATCACCGTGGGCGAGATGTCCTCCACCTCCATGGAAAACTGCTTCCGCTACGCCGGGGCAGACTGCAGCGAGCTGTCCATGGTCTTCTCCTTCCACCACCTGAAGGTGGACTTCATGGGCAACGACAAGTGGGTGCTGGTGCCCACCGACTTTGGCAAGCTCAAGGACATTCTCTTCTCCTGGCAGGAGGGCATGGCCGCCCACAACGCCTGGAACGCCGTGTTCTGGTGCAACCACGACCAGCCCCGGGTGGTGTCCCGGTTTGGAGACGAGGGGGCGTACTGGAAGGAGTCCGCCAAGATGCTGGCCAACATCGTCCACGCCATGCGGGGCACCCCCTACGTCTACCAGGGGGAAGAGCTGGGCATGACCAACGCCAACTTCACCCGCCTGGACCAGTACCGGGACGTGGAGAGCCTCAACCACTACCAGATTCTCCGGGACAAAGGCATGAGCGAGGAGAGCGTGTACAACATCCTCAAGGTGCACTCCCGGGACAACAGCCGCACCCCCATGCAGTGGGACGCCACCGCCCAGGGCGGCTTCACCACCGGGGAGCCCTGGATTTCCGTCAACCCCAACACCGCCACCATCAACGCCCAGGCCCAGGTGGAGGACAAAGACTCCATCTTCGCCCACTATCAGGCCCTCATCCGCCTGCGCCATACCTACGACGTGTTCGCTCAGGGGGACTTCACCCCCCTCACTCCCGACCACCCCGCCGTGCTGGCCTATCAGCGCAAGTACCAGGGCCAGGAGCTGATCTGTGTGAGCAACTTCTACCGCAAGGAGTGCGTGTGGAAGGCTCCCGTGGAGCTGGATGGATACCGGGTGCTGCTGTCCAACTACTCAGACAGCGTGCCCAAAGCCCAGTGGACGCTGCGGCCCTATGAGTCGGTGCTGCTGCTGAAAGAGACCCGCTAAAGACCACCTATCCCGTCCAGCCGTCCACCTATCCCATAGCTCTATACAGCCCCCTTTCCCTCTGGTATTCTAAAGATACCAAGGAAAGGGGGCATCGTTATGAAAACCTGGAATCCCAACACCAACCGCATATTGTTCCGGCTGCTCTGGGTGACGGCGGCGGTATATGCCGTGGTCTTTGTCTCCGCCTTTTGGGACTTGCCCATCGACATCCCCGTCTGGCACCAGGCTCTTCTCATCTATTTCCATTTCATCCCCATGTTCCTGTTGCAGCTGGTGCTGTGCCGCACCCGCTCCACCTCGGCGTGCATCCTTCTCCCCCTGGGCATCCTGGTAGGGGTGGGTCTGGTGTGGCTCTGTCTCACCCAATGGACGCTCTTGGGCCTGGTCCTCTTTGGCTACTGGTGCATTGCCCCGGTGATGGGCTGCGCCCTGGCCTGGGTGGTCTACTTTGCAGGGTATCTGCTGGGGTACCGACGGGTCTAACCACACAAAACGCATGGGCGGACGGCCTTTCAAGGCCGTCCGCCCATGCGTCAGCCTGTCGAGAAACCCGGTGTATGGATTATGCGTAGGCCGGGTTCTGTCATAAAGCGTGCAGAGCGGAATAGAAATGAATGGAAAAAGCTTCTCCCTCCATAGCCATATGGCCAGTTTTTTGAGGTTCATGGCAGCAAATTTAAGCTTCACCCAGTTTGTTACCTGAGCCAAGCCTCTGTACTGCGTATAACGCATGGCGTATTTTTCCTTGGCGTCGGCAAAGACCCGTTCAATGGTCTCTTTCCGTCGCTTATAGAGTTCCTGGTATTTGGGGGTATAGCGGGCGTCATCTGCCAATTCCTCATAATCCTTCCAGATATGCCTCTGCACGGTCTTTACGCAGTCCTTGGAGCAGGTACACAGATGGCGGGTAGGACAGTGGATGCAGATTTTGGGGTCGCTTTTGTATTCCCGGTATCCGTCACGGTTGGTGGTGCGGTAAGTCAGGACCTGGAATTCCGGGCAGAGCACACAGTCGTAATGCTCGTCATAGACATACTTCCACCATTCATGGCCGCCCTTTTTGGTCTGAGGCCGTTTGTAAGCGGTGGACAGCACACGCCCATCTTCAAATACCTTCTTGCAGATATGAGGCGTCTTGTAAGCGGAGTCGGCGACAATGGTCTCCGTTTCCGGGAAGGCTGCTGTTACACGGTCATAGACCTCATCAAAGGCCACGCTGTCATGGACGTTTCCGGGGGTAACGACGGTCTCCAGAATAAAACCATGCTTGTCGCAGGCTGTGTGGGCCTCATAGGCAAACTGCCGCTTGTGCTCTCCCTTGACAAACAAGCCGCTGTCCGGATCGGTCACGCTCCGCTTCACGGCGCGCTCCTTCTCCTTCTTCCGCCGGGCCAGCTTCTTCCTCGAGGTATTGTCCCTGCGCTTCTTTCTTGGTGCCGGAGGTGCATCATCGTCATCAAATGGTTCCTTTCCATGGGCCTCCCGGTCTGCGTTTACCTCCTCCATCAATTCCTTGGCGTAATGCCTGGACGCCACAGGAACCTGAACCTTCACCTGTTTTTTTGTGTTGGCGTTGGCTTTGATATGCGTGCCGTCTATAAAAACTGCCTTAGGGGAGAGATATCCCGCCTGCGCCACTTCCTCCAGAATCCAGCGGAATACCTGGTCTACCGTTTCCTCGGTAAAGCGGTTCCGGAAATTGTAACTCACCGTGGAGAAATGTGGGGTCTCCTCCTGCAGGCTGTACCCCAGAAACCAGCGATACGCATTGTTGAGGGAGACCTCCTCCGCTGTCCGCCGCAGAGACGGCAGCCCGTACAGATGCTGGATCAGCACCATCTTGAACAGTACCACCGGGTCTATGCTCGGCCTGCCATTGTCCTCACAATACAGCGGCTCCACCATTTCATACAGCCGGTTGAAATCCACCGCTCGATCTATTTTCCGCAGCAGATGATCTTCTGGGACTAAGCTGTCTATCCCTACGATCTCGATCACGTCCCGTTCCATTTTTCCTCTTTCCAGCATCTTTCTCACCACCACTTCCATTATACCTTATACACGCGAAAAAGCCCAGCTTTCGCTGGACTTTTTCGACAGGCTGACGCATGGGCGGACGGCCTTTCAAGGCCGTCCGCCCATGCGTTTATTCTTCCAGAGCCAGAGAGGCCTGGAGCAATTTCTTGGTGTAGTCGTGCTGGGGATTGTCGTAGATGGTGTCCACGTCCCCCTGCTCCACGATCTCCCCCTGGTACATCACCGCCACCCGGTCGCAGATCTGGTAGACCACCGCCAGGTCGTGGGAGATGAACAGGTAGGACAGGCGGAACTTGGCCTTCAAGTCCACCAGCAGCTGGAGGATTTGGGCCTGCATGGTCACGTCCAGGGCGGACACCGGCTCGTCCAGCACAATGAGGCGGCTGCCCCCGATGAGGGCGGCGGCAATGGCCACCCGCTGGCGCTGACCGCCGGAGAGCTGGGAGGGGCGGCGGGAATAGTGCTCCTCCCCCAGGCCCACCTGCTGCAGCATGTCAATGGCCTGGGCCTTCCGCTCCTTCTTGTCCTTCACCCCCAGCACCCGCAGAGGCTCCTCCAAAAACCAGCCCACCGACTTGGCGGGGTTCAGGGAGCCGTAGGGGTCCTGGAACACCATCTGAGGCCGGAAGGCGTTGACCTCCAAGGTGCCCTCGGTGTCCTTCACCACCCCCAACAGACACTTGGCCAGGGTGGATTTACCGGAGCCGGACTCTCCCACAATGCCCAGCACCTCGCCGGGGTCCAGGGTGAGGGAGACGTTGCGCAGCACTTGCTTGCGCTCCTTGCCCTTTCCATAGTAGCTGTTGAGGCCCTGGATGTTTACCATTGGTTTCTCAGCCATGGCTGCCACCTGCTTTCAGTTTGGTTCGGGTGGGGCGGGAGGCGATGAGCCGCTGAGTATACGCCTGCTGCGGGTGGTGGAACACCTGCTCCACGTCCCCTGCCTCCACGATCTCCCCCTGCTGCATCACCACCACGTGGTGGCACAGGGCCCGGATGACACCCAGGTCATGGGAGATGAACAAAATGGCGATGCCCTCTTTCCGGTTGATCTCCTTGAGGGTGTCCAGAATCTGTGCCTGGATGGTGACATCCAGGGCGGTGGTGGGCTCATCGGCGATGAGCAGCTTGGGCCGCAGCACCAGGGCGGCGGCAATCATCACCCGCTGGCGCATACCGCCAGACAGCTGGTGGGGGTACTGGTGGTACAACTGCTCCCCATTGGGCAGCCCGGCCAGGGCCATGGCCTTCAGAGCCCGCTGTTTGCGCTCCTTGGGGGGCATCTTGGTGTGAATGCGCAGGGCCTCCTCCACCTGGGGTCCAATCTTCATGGTGGGGTTGAGGCTGGTCATGGGCTCTTGGAAGATGATGGACAGGTCCTTGCCTTGATAGCTGCGCATCTGGCTGCGGGTGAGGTCCAGCAGTTCCACCCCCTCAAAGCGGATGGAGCCGGAGACCTGGACGCTCTTGCGGTCCAGCAGGCCCATGATGGCGTGGGCGGTCATGGACTTGCCTGAGCCGGACTCTCCCACAATGCCGATGACTTGCCCCTCCTCCACATGGAGGGAGAAGTCCTTCACCGCCTCGAAATGACCCTTGGGGTTGGGAAATGCAATTTTCAAATGTTCAATCTGTAACATCATGCCGCCATCCTTTCCCGCAGGCCCTCACCCAGCAAACTCACGCCCAGGATGGTGAGCACCACCACCAGGGCAGGACAGAGCATACACCAGGGGGCGGTGGACCACACCGCCTGGGCCTCATTGAGCATCCGTCCCAGGCTCACGTCGGGGGCGGTGACGCCAATGCTCAGATAGCTCATGGACGCCTCGGAGAGCACCGCATTGTTAAAGCCGATGGTGAGCCCCGACAACAGGGTGGGCCAGGTGTTGGGCAGGATGTGGACAAAGAGGATGCGTCCATTGGACACCCCCATGAGCCGGGCCGAGCGCACAAAGTCCCGGTCCCGGACCTTGAGGAACTCCCCCCGCACCAGGCGGGCAAAGCTGGGGATGAAGAGAATGCCCAAAGCTCCGATGACGTTATACTTGCCCGGGCCAATCACCGCCAACACCACCAGAGCCAGCAGAATGCTGGGGAAGGCGGCCAGGGCGTCACAAATTCGCATGACCAGGGCGTCCACCACGCCTCCGAAGTAGCCACAGAAGGCGCCGATGAGCAGTCCGGCCACAAAGCCGATGGCCAGCACGGCCAGGGCGATCATCAGGGTGCTGCCCGCTCCCTCCATGGTACGGGACAGGATGTCCCGGCCCAGCTGATCGCAGCCAAAGGGGTGGGCCAGAGAGGGGGCGGCATACCGGTCCGCTCCCACCATGGCGGTGGGCTCATAGGGGGTCCAGAACATGCCCACCCCGGCAAAACCCACCATGAGCACGGTGAGCACCAGGCCCAGCCGTCCATACCAGTTGCGTGTTGTCATCTCGCCTCACCGTCCTCTCAGTCTGGGGTCCATGACCCGGTAGAGCAAGTCGGCGGCGAAGTTGCACACCACCACCACCGTGGCGATGAGCACCACAATGGCCTGCACCACCGGATAGTCCCGGTTGCCAATGGAGGTCACCAGCATCTTGCCCAGGCCAGGGATGCCGAAGACCTGCTCCACCACAATGGAGCCGGCCATAATGTCCGCCACCGTCATGGCCAGGAAGGTGACCACGGGAATCATGGCGTTGCGCAGCACATGCCGCCACAGGGCCGAGGTCTTGGAGTTGCCCTTGCTGTACGCCGTGCGGATGTAGTCCTGGCCCAGCTCGCTGAGGATGGAGCCCCGCAGCATTTTCACCGTCATGGCCGACCGGGGCAGGGCCACCGCCAGGGCGGGAAAGAGCATGTACCACAGGTAGGGCCCCCATCCAGCCTGGGGGGTGACAATGGCCCCGGGCTGGAACAGGCGCAGCACCAGTCCGAACACATACACCAGCAAGATACCCGCCACAAAGTTGGGCACCGACATGGTGATCTGGTTGAGGATGGTGAGCACCCGGTCCACCACGCCCCCCTCATACCGGGCGGCGATGATACCCAGAGGCAGAGAGATGGCCACAATGAGCACAAAGGCCAGCACCGCCAGGGTGAGGGTGTGGGTGACGCAGGTGGACAGCAGCTGAGCCACCGGCATGCCGTAGTTGTAGGACTCCCCCAGATTCCCGGTGAGCAGGCCCCCCAGCCAGTGGAGGTACCGCTGCCAGATGGGCAAATCCAGCCCCAGCCGATCTCGGAGGGCTGCAATCTGTTCCTGGGTGGCCTCCACCCCCAGGATGGAGGAGGTGGGGTCGCCGGGAATGATGGAGAAGGCCACAAAGGCCAGGATGGTCACCAGCAGCAGGGTGGCAATCAGCAGCAGCACCCGCTTGACCAGGGTTTTCATCATACATCTCACCTCTTGCAATTTGGGGGCCGCAGGTGCGGCCCCCAAAGCGTTGG
Organism: Pseudoflavonifractor sp. An176; assembly: GCF_002160435.1. Taxonomy (NCBI): domain Bacteria; kingdom Bacillati; phylum Bacillota; class Clostridia; order Eubacteriales; family Oscillospiraceae; genus Pseudoflavonifractor; species Pseudoflavonifractor sp. An176. The sequence continues at coordinate 16,280 of NZ_NFKO01000013.1, forward strand.
TCTCTTATTTATAGTGGATGGTGCTCATATCCAGCACATAGGTGGCATAGAAGGTCACGCCATCCAGGGCGGGATTCATCACCACCAGGTCGCACAGGTCCTGAATCCACAGGCTGGCGGCCTCTTCGTTGAGGATGGTCTGGGCCTGCTTGTAAAGCTGGGTCTGCTCGCCCTGGTCCAGCGTGGTCAGGGCCTTCTCCATCACCTGGTCATACTCCTCCGAGTTGAAGTTGATGAAGTTCTTCTGGTTGTCGCTGACGTAGCGCTCCAGCATCTCCCGGCCGGTCATGTCGCTGGCGGCGATGCCCACCACGGTGGACTCAAAGTCGCGGCCACGGTACACATCGCTGACCCAGCTCTCCCACTCGATGGGGTTGAGGTTGGCAGTGATGCCCACCTGAGCCAGCTGCTGGGAGACCACCTCAGCGGTCTCCACGTGCTGGGTGTAGTTGGAGGGCACGGTGATGGTCATGGTAAAGCCATCGGGATAACCGGCCTCAGCCAGCAGCTGCTTGGCCTTTTCCAGGTCCTGCTGGTAGTTTTCCGCCAGCTCGGGCATGAAATACTTGGTGTAAGCGGGGTACATGCTGGTACCAGTGGCCACGCCGTCCCCATTACACACAAATTCGATGATCTCAGGGACATTGATGGCGTAGTACATGGCCTGACGCACCCGCACGTCGTCAAAGGGCTTGACGTCGTTGTTCAGGTACAGGGCCTGCACCAGCTTCATGGTGTCCTGAAGCACGGTGAACTGCTTCTCCACCTCCTTGCGCACCGAGTTGGGCAGGTGGATGACCATGTCCAGGGTGCCGCCCTGCAAGCCCATCACCAGGGTGTTCACATCGGTGATGATGCGGAAGGTCACCTGGTCCAGCTGGGCAGGCTCGCCCCAGTAGCCGTCAAACTTCTTCATCTCCATGCTCTGCTGGGGGGTGTAGGAGGTGAAGGCGAAGGGACCGGTGCCGATGGGAGTGGTGGCAATGGTGTCGCTGGAATTTGCAGGGATGATGGCGGCAGTCATGGAGTTGATAAACTCCAGATTGGGCTCTTTGAGGGTGAGCACCACATGGGTGTCATCGGTGGCCTCCATGCTGGTGACATTAGAAAACGCCGAAATCAGAGGCGTTCCATCGTTCTCTGACCCGGCGCAGCGTTCCAAGGAGTATAGTACATCTTCCATGGTGACTGCGTTGCCGTTGTGGAACTTCACACCCTCCCGCAGGGTAAAGGTGTACTGAAGTCCGTCGTCGGAAACCGTGTAGTCACTGGCAACAGCGGGAGTGACGCCGCCGTCGGGACTGGCTTTCATCAGTCCTTCGAAGATGTTGAACAGCACTTCACTGGTCCCCGCGGCTACCGCCTTGTGGGGGTCCAGGCTGTCCAAATCCTGTGCGATACCTACCGTGACTGAGTTTCCATGGGATAACTCGCCCGTTTGTGCAGAGGCTGTGGGGGTGGCGCTATTGTTCGTGCCTCCTGTACATCCGTACAGTGAAGCCGAGAGCATGACCCCGGCCAGCAGCAGCAAAAGGGCCCGTTTCGTGAACTTGGGCATTTTGCTTCTTCCTTTCGTTTCTGCTTTTCTCGCAACTGTATTCAGTTGTCCGGTCTATTCTAACACACAGGAGCAGAATTGCAAGGTATTTCTTGCACAATTTGTGTGGCGCAGGGAGGCCCCCTGCGCCACACTTTGCCACTTATTTCAATCGCTCGTACAGGCCAGCCATGGCCTCTGCCCCGTCCCCTACCAGGGAGACCGTGCCGTCGTCCATGGTGATGAGCAGCCAGGGCCCCTCCTGAGGGTCCATGCACACGGTGATTTTGTCGTACTCGTCGCTCTGGTAGCGGCCCTTATATACGTTATCCATGGCCGTGCCAGCAATGCGCCGCAGCCCCTCCGGCTCCTCTTGCAGCAGCTGCACCTGGTCCACGTCCGCCAGGGGAATCTCATAGTGATCCCAGCCGTGCTCTGCCACCAGGACAGTATCGGTGAGGGTAAGGGTCACAGGTGCCCGCTCCTCCGCCATCAGCCACACCCCGAACAGGGGCATCAGGAGCATCAGAACCGCCGTAGCTCCCATGATGACCCTTCCGCTTTTCTTGGCCAGGTTCACGGTGGTGTTCATGCCGATGCGGTTGTTGACCACCAAGTGGGTGTCGTTGGGGTCATAGTAGAACATACCCCAAATCCACTTCTCGTCCTCGTCCACATAGTAGGTCTGGCCGCTCTGGGCGGTGAGCCGCTCCTGCTGGTGGCGCAGGTGGAACTCCAGCCCCACCGCCAGCACCAGAAAGAGGACGGTGAGGGCCAACATCACCACCAGGCCCCAAACCGGGTGGGCCAGGGACAACCACATGGCCAGGTTGACCCCTGCCATAAACCAGCTGCCCCACACCCAGCTCCGCCGCCAGGCTCTCCGGCGGATGCGGGTGAGGGTCTGGGTGAGGCTCTCATTTTCGTCCACCGTCTCCGCCCGCCGCCGCATGGCCCACTGATACAGGGCCCAGAACAGCAGCACACACACCGGCCCGGTGAGAAACAGGGCGGTCATCAGCCAATCCTGCTGCACGATGCCCCACACCAGGGGGGCCAAGCTCACCACCAGGGGAAGCAAAAACTGAACGGGCGAGATGGGCTTCTCCGCCTGGGCCGCCGCAGTGAGGTTTACCACATGGGTGCGGGGCACCTCCGGGTACCAGCCCTGTTCCTGTTTCAGCGCCTTGAGCTTTTTATGGTACTTCACATAGGGGATAAAGGGCAGCACCATGGCCACATCAATCCAAATCAGCCACACGGTCAGGGACAGCCCCGTGGACATGGGCAAAAGCACCAGCACCACCACCGATACCAGCAAGCCCAGACAGATCCACCGCAGAATCCGGCGGAACCGGTTCAGCAGCTCCACGGTCTGGGGGTGGGTGCGGCCCACATAGGGCAACGTGACCCCCAGGGCAATGTTCTTTTTAAACTTGGTCTCGTTGTTGAGCTGCCAAAACATCAGCGGTATGATGATAATTCCACACGCCCAAAGAATCAACCGAACGATCATAGTCACCCCTCCTGTTCATATAGCTTCTGGCACAGTTCCAGCACCTGCTCCTTCTGCCACCCGGCCACCCGCAGCTCGGATAGGGCCAGCTTCAACCGCCCAACCGTCTGCTCCGGCACGGTCTGGGCTCCCTCTCGGGCACTGACCACCGTCCCGCTTCTCCGGTCGGTGGTGATGTACCCCTCCTGTTTCAGAAGCTGGTAGGCACGGCTCACCGTCATCATGTTCACCCCGGCCTCATCGGCCAGAGCCCGCACCGTGGGCAGCTTCTCCCCCGGCGACAAGACCCCCTGGGCAATGCCCACCACAATCTGGTCCCGAATCTGTTGGTAAATGGGTCGCTCACTGTTGAAATCCAATTGCAGTAGCATGAGGGTTCACCGTCCTCTCTTTGTCTTGCTTGTATTATAGATTATAATACAAGAGATATAAAAAGTCAACCCCTCGCGGGGTTGACTTTGCGTCCCATTAAGCGCAGCTCTATGGGGTATGTCCCTCGTTTGACACTATACCTACGCCCCATAGGGCCATCAGAACCAGCACCAGCACAGACAAAACCGGGGAAATCATGTTCTTCCATTTCATACGGTTCACCCCAAAATCACAAAAGGTATTATGCTTACCGTGTACAGATCCTACGATTAGTGTACCAGAAGTTCCAGCCCCGGTCAATGGAAACAGCCCTCTGACCTCCACCAGGCCAAACGTCTCCCTTTTGCAAAGGGGGGCTGTCGGCTGTCCGGCTGATGGAGGAGTTGTTCTTCTAAACGGCCTAGTTCAGGCTTGCCAGCCTGGTGGGGACGCTTCCCGCTGGGGGTTCCTTTTGCTCGGTCAAAAGGAACCAAAACCCGCTTAGGGCGTTCCCCCCTAAGGACCTCCCTGGGGTACTGGAACGTACGTGCGTCAAGGCTATAGTCGGCCCGTCACCCTTGGTGTGGCGCCTAGTCGTGCCACCACACCAAGTTACTCTGGGCAGCTGGCCCTATAGCTGGGCGGTTTCCCCGTCCGGGCCTAGTCTGGTGTGTGCGGCGTTCCCGCCGCTGGAAGCCAGGCTCCCGGTGACCGCCACCTAAAGCCTCCCTCAAAGAGGCAGACAATGTACATTTCCAACTTTCCTCACTCTGCGTAGCTGTGTAGTCCCGTAGAACCTAACGACATATTGTACAGATTCATTTTGTAATGATCTTCTACAATTTCTACACTCAAACAAAAGCTTAATTTTTGATTATACTCTTTTTCGCTAAATGCACCCTTATATTTTATCTCCATATCAGTGCTTAGTATAATAAGCTTACCCTGGCACTTTTTAATTAATTGAGGAATACCAAGGATTATGTATATTTGTCCATTCACCGGCATGGTATTGATGTACTGTTCACCCAAAAAGCACGCAGTTGCTTCTTTGAGGGAGTCAACGCAACTACTGACTAGCTCTGTCTTATGCATGCTGTAATGCAGCTCAATAATCTCTCCACGTCCTACATTTTCTAACACGATCATCTTATCCATGTACACTGGTTGAGAGTCTGAGAAATATTCATTGTTAAATAGATATATAATCTCACCTACCTGCTGAAACCTGTGTTGATACTCACAGACATCAAATTTCAACAGCGGTCTATACTCTAATTCTCTCTCTTCTTTTTGCTGCACTCTATTGGCATCTATTGTCCACCATACCCCGTATAGTGTGAGAAACCCACCCATAATGGAACCGCCATAAGATACCACCGCAAGCCCAATATCCTCTGGTATCATCCCAAGCGGAGATTTCAGCAATATGACGCATGGAAATACAAGTACAATCAGTAGAAATACGATCAGCATTTTCCAATTGCTTTTAAAAAACTTCGTTACAATCACCTACACATTCTAGTTTTGTTTTAATTCCTTCACACAGTTCTCCGCAGTTTATTGAGATACCCCTCTAATATTAAGGTAGCGGCCACGGCGTCCACATTCTTCTTGTGCTGCTTCATCTTCTTCCCCGAGGCGTGGAGAATCTGGTGGGCCTCAATGGTGGTGCGCCGCTCATCCCACAGGTGCACCTCCATCCCGGTCACTTCTTGCAGCTGCCCGGCAAAGGCCCGGTACAGCTCCGCTCTCGGCCCCTCCGTGCCGTCCATGTTCCGGGGAAAGCCCATGACCAGCTCCTCCACCCGGTGCTCGCTTACCAGTTTGCCGATCTCCTGGGCCACCTGGTCCGCCTTCCGGCTGTGAATCACCGTGGTGAATCCCGCCAGCATCCCTAAGGCATCGGAAATGGCCACCCCGGTCCGGGCGTCTCCGTAGTCCACCGCCATCACTCGCATAGGTTCGTCCTCCTGATTATTTGGTAACGTGATTATAAAGGATAAATTTTCTCTTGACAACCCCTCACCCCTGTGATATGCTGGATGCACCTGTGAGCAGGGCTTTCTTTTTGTGCGCATTTTTACGGGATGAACACAAAAACCCTCTCCCCTCACCGATAGGGTCACAGGGAGGCAAAGGCCGGTTTCCCGTAGCAGATGTAGGGTGCCCCGGCACCCTTTTGAAGCGCTGGAATTGGCCATGGCCGTTCCGGCGTTTTTTGTTGCCGGGCGGCAAATTCAAAAGGAGGTGCCGAGAATGGCGAAAGCCGGTAGCCGTGTGAAGATTACCCTGCGTTGTTCTGAGTGCAAGCAGCGTAACTACAACACCAACAAAAACAAGCGCAACACCACTGAGCGTCTGGAGCTCAACAAGTACTGCCCCTTCTGCAGAAAGCACACTCTGCACACCGAAACCAAGTAATGAGCTCTCGCTCAAAGAAAGAAGGGTACAAGAATGTCTGAACTGAACAAGCGTGATGAGGTCGTCGCTGGCAAGGAGTCCGTAAGCTCCGCCGACAAGAAGGCCAAGACTGCTGCGAAGAAGAAGGACAAAAAGCCGAACCGTCTCGCCCGTTGGGTGAAGGACTTGAAGGGTGAGCTGAAGAAGGTCACTTGGCCCTCCGGCAAGGATACCCTGAAGAACGTGGGCACCGTGATTGTCTGCGTGCTCCTGGTCGGCGTGTTCATCTGGGTCTTCGACTGGATTGCTCGCCAGGTGGTTGAGGCTCTGCTCAAGCTCTTCGCTTAAGAGGTCAACACAATGGCTGAGGAAATGAAATGGTATGTGGCCCACACCTACTCTGGCTATGAGAACACCGTAGCCGTCTCCATTGAGCAGGCCGTGGAAAACCGCAACATGCACGACGTCATTGCCGAGGTCTCCATCCCCATGGAGACCGTCACTGAGATCACCGACAACGGCCCCAAGACCGTGGAGCGCAAAGTGTTCCCCGGCTACGTGCTGGTCAAAATGGTCATGACCGATGAGACCTGGCACCTGGTGCGCAACATCCGTGGCGTCACCGGATTCGTGGGCTCTGCCAACAAGGCTATCCCCCTCACCGACGAGGAAATCGCCGCTCTGGGTGTGGAGAAGCGTGAGGTCATGGTGTCCTATGCCGTGGGTGACAACGTGAAAATTACCGATGGTGCCTTGGAATCCTTCATTGGCACCGTGGAGGAAATCGACACCGAGCGCAGCAAGGTTCGGGTGGTCGTGTCCATGTTCGGACGGGAGACTCCCGTGGAACTGGAACTGGATCAGGTCGAGCCTCTCAACTGACGGAACTCTTCCGTCGCAAACCGTGGGAGGAGCACAAAGCGGCTCCGTCACCACCACATTTTATGTAGGAGGTGCTGTTTCAAATGGCACAGAAAGTTACTGGATATGTAAAGCTTCAGATCCCCGCCGGTCAGGCAACTCCCGCCCCCCCTGTTGGTCCTGCTCTGGGTCAGCACGGCGTGAACATCGCCGCGTTCACCAAGGAGTTCAACGAGCGCACCAAGAAGGACATGGGCCTGATCATCCCCGTGGTCATCACCGTGTATGCCGACCGTTCCTTCACCTTCGTGACCAAGACTCCCCCCGCCCCCGTGCTCATCAAGAAGGCCTGTGGCATTGAGTCCGGCTCCGGCGTGCCCAACAAGACCAAGGTGGCTACCCTGAGCAAGGCCGATCTGCAGAAGATCGCCGAGACCAAGATGCCCGACCTGAACGCCTCCAGCCTGGAGAGCGCCATGAGCATGATCGCCGGCACTGCCCGTTCCATGGGCGTTCTGGTGGAAGAGTAAGGGAAAGGAGGACATAAGCAATGGCAACTAAGGGTAAGAAGTATGTGGACAGCGCCAAGCTCATCGACCGCGCTGCTCAGTATGATGTGAACGAGGCCATGGAGCTGGTCATCAAGACCGCCACCGCCAAGTTCGACGAGACCGTGGAGCTGCACGTGAAGTTGGGCGTTGACTCCCGTCACGCTGACCAGCAGGTGCGCGGCGCCATCGTTCTCCCCCACGGCACCGGCAAGACTGCCCGCGTGCTGGTCTTCGCCAAGGGCGACAAGGCCGAGGAGGCCCGTGCCGCTGGCGCCGACTTCGTGGGCGATATGGACATGGTGGAGAAGATCCAGAAGGAAAACTGGTTCGACTTCGACGTGGTCGTGGCTACCCCCGACATGATGGGCGTGGTTGGCCGTCTGGGTAAGGTTCTGGGCCCCAAGGGCCTGATGCCCTCCCCCAAGGCTGGCACCGTGACCCCCAACGTGACCCAGGCTGTCAACGAGATCAAGGCCGGTAAGGTGGAGTATCGTCTGGACAAGACCAACATCATCCACTGCCCCATCGGCAAGGTCTCCTTCGGCGCTGAGAAGCTCTCTGACAACCTCAACGCTCTGATGACCGCTATCGTCAAGGCTAAGCCCGCCGCCGCTAAGGGCCAGTACGTGAAGAGCTGTGTGGCTGCTTCCACCATGGGCCCCGGCGTGAAGGTCAGCGCTGCCAAGTTCGGCAACTAATGTTTGATCCCAGCCCCGTGTCCATACCAAGGTATGGGCACGGGCCGGGAATTTCCCCAAAATTATATCCAATTCGGGCGATTTTTGCTTGACAAACTCCTCCCGGGTTGATATAATACACTTCGTGTTCGGAGACAGTAGGTGGCGCAAGCCGTAAGCCCTACCGAGAATGCAGCTCATAACGATATGTTTGCGCTGTTTTCGTCTTGACACGAAAGCGGCGTTTTTGCTTATTTGGCAAAGACCGCTGCACTAAATTTTCCGGAGGTGAATTCCAAATGCCTAACGCAAAGGTTCTCAGTGAAAAGCAAGCCATCGTGGCCTCTCTGACCGAGACCCTGCAGAGCGCTTCTTCCGGTGTGCTGGTGGACTACAAGGGTATCACCGTGGCCGAGGACACTGCTCTGCGTGCTGAACTGAGAGAGAATGGTGTGGAATATTCCGTCGTGAAGAACACCCTGCTGCGCCGCGCTGCCGACAACGTCGGTCTCGGTGAGCTGGATGAAGTGCTCAACGGTACTACTTCCATCGCCATCTCTAAGGACGACCCCATCGCTCCCATGCGTATTGTCAACAAGTACGCCAAGCAGATGGGCGATCGTTTCAACATCAAGGCCGGCTTCATGGACGGCAAGGTGATCCCCCTGGAGGACATCGCCGCTCTGGCCGAGCTGCCCTCTAAGGATGGCCTGGTGGCTCAGCTGCTCGGCATGATGCTGGCTCCCATTACCAGCCTGGCTATCGTCCTGAAGGCCATCGCCGAGAAGGACGGCGAGCCCGCTGCTGCTGCTGAGGAGACTGCCGCTGAATAATTCAGCATCGGGTCAACCCTGACCCGCCCACATTCTACTTTATATTATTTATTTAAGGAGGTATTTCATCATGGCTAGCGAGAAGATTACTGCTATGATCGAAGAGGTTAAGTCCCTGACCGTTCTGGAGCTCAACGAGCTCGTCAAGGCCCTGGAGGAGGAGTTCGGCGTTTCCGCCGCCGCCATGGCCGCTCCCGCCGCTGGCGCTGCTGCTGCTCCCGCTGAGGAGAAGACCGAGTTCGACGTGGTGCTGACTGAGGTTGGCTCCGAGAAGATCAAGGTCATCAAGGTTGTCCGCGAGATCACCGGCCTGGGCCTGGCTGACGCCAAGGGTCTGGTTGAGTCCGCTCCCAAGGCTCTGAAGGAGGGCATCTCCAAGGAGGACGCCGAGGCTCTGAAGGCCAAGCTGGAAGAGGTTGGCGCCAAGGTGGAGCTGAAGTAAGTTACTTCCCCACAGTCTTTTTCAGAAGGGCTTGTCGCAGTTCACTGCGGCAAGTCCTTCTGTGTTTTTTTACTTCCCTGTCACATTCTTCCTGTCTTGTGATTCTGCCAACATTTTGCAGGCTAGACCTTGCGACAGTTGTGCAGTTGTGATATGATTTTAGAAAATACCGCTATCATTGTGAGGAGTGTCTCCCGTGAATCAATTCTTCGACCAGCCCATTCCCCCCCGCGTCGGCGTGGAGGTGGAGAAGTGGGACCTGATGGGCCCCAATCCCCAGCCCGGTGTGGTGCCTCTGTCCGTGGCGGACATGGAATTCCGCTCTCCCCCTGCCATTGTCCAGGCCCTGGAGGAAATGGCCCGCTCTGGGCTGTGGGGCTATGCGGGCTGGAGCGACCGCTACTATAACGCCATCCGCTCCTGGGTGTCCCGCCGCTACGGCTGGGAGGTCCAGCGGGACTGGATTATCCGCACCACCGGTGTGGTCCACGGCATCAACGCCGCCGTCCGGGCCTTCACCCAGCCCGGGGACGGCATCGTCATCCAGACCCCCGTCTACCCCCCCTTCTACCGGGCGGTGCGGGAAAACGGGCGCACCCTTCTGGAAAATTCCCTGAAGCTGGTGGACGGCCACTATGAGATGGACTTTGACGACCTGGAGGACAAGCTGTCCCGGCCCACCACCACCGCCATGATTCTCTGCTCTCCCCACAATCCCGTGGGACGGGTGTGGACCCGGGCAGAATTGCAGCGGGTGGGCGACCTGTGTCTGGCCCACGGGGTGTTCCTAATCAGCGACGAAATCCACTGTGACCTGTGCCAGCCGGACCACCCCCACACGGTGTACGCCTCTCTGGGGGAGGAGTACGCCAAGCACTGTGTCATCGGCATGGCCGCCAGCAAGACCTTCTCCCTGGCCGGGCTGGCCTGCGGCAACATGATTGTGCCCGATGGAGACAACAAGGCCAAACTGGAAGCCGAGGTGGCCCGCTCTGGGGCCTACTCCAACTCCTCCTTTGGTACCCTGGCCCTGGAAGTGGGGTACGAGCAGTGCGAGCCCTGGGTGGAGCAGCTGGTGGACTATCTCAAGGAGAATGACCGCTACCTCCGGAACTTCATGGCCCAGCATTTCCCCAAGGTCTGGATTGCCCCCCTGGAGGGCACCTACCTGTCCTGGATAGACTTCTCCAGCTTCGGGCTGGACGACAAGGCCCTGGCCGACTTTATGGAGCAGGAGGCCCAGCTGTACCTCAGCCACGGCATCAACTACGGCGGGGCCGGATTTATGCGCCTGAACCTGGCCTGTTCCCGGGACGTGCTGGCCGCCGCCCTGGAGCGACTGCTGGCAGCTGCCCAGCGGCGTGGCCTGGTGTAAACCATCCCCAACCCATCTAGAAGAGAGAAACGAGAGGATTCATTTTGAATATTATCATAGCCGGAGCCGGAAAGGTGGGCGCCACCGTCGCCCACCACCTGGCCGCGGAGCACCACAACATCACCGTGGTGGACATCTCCGAAGATACCTTGACCCGCATCTCCAACCAGTTGGACGTGATGTGCATCAAGGGCAGTTGTGCCTCCCGCACCGTGTTGGAGGACGCAGGGGCTGAGGATGCGGACGTTGTCGTCGCCGCCACCAGCTCGGACGAAATCAACCTGCTGTGCGGTCACACCGCCAAGCGCCTGGGCGTGCCCTACACCGTGGCCCGGGTGCGCAACCGGGACTACCTGGCCGATCTGGACAACCTGCGCCGGGACCTGGGCATCACCAAGCTCATCAACCCCGAGTCCGCCGCCGCCATGGACATCTCCCGGATGATTCGCCTGCCCAACGCCGCCGACGTGGACACCTTTGCCAAGGGCAAGGCGGAGATCATCTCCTTCCACGTCCAGCCCGGGGACCATATGGCCGATCAGCCCCTGTCCCACCTGGCCACCAAAATCAAGAATCTGCCCATCCTCTTCTGCGCCGTGGAGCGCGGTGCAGAGGTGATGATTCCCAACGGCTCCTTCGTCCCTCAGGTGGGGGACAAGGTCTATGTGGCGGGCACCCCCAGCGGGGTGAGCCAGTTCTTCAAGGTACTGGGCCGCCACAGCCACCGGGTCCGCTCCGCCTTCATCATCGGCGGCGGACGGGTCACCTACTACCTGCTCCAGCAGCTGGAGAAGCTGGGCATCCAGTGCAAGGTGGTGGAGAAAAACGAGGCCCGTTGCAGACAGCTGGCCGAGTGGTTCCCCCACGCCCTCATCCTCCACGGAGACGGCACCGACCCGGAGCTGCTCACCGAGGAGTGTATGCCCGCCAGTGACGTGTTCATCGCCCTCACCGACCGGGACGAGGACAACCTGATTATCTCCCTCTACGCCCACCAGTGCGGCGTGCACAAGATCATCGCCAAGTCCAACCGGCAGAACTACTCCCTTATCGCCCGCTCCGCCGGGGTGGAGTCGGTGGTGTCTCCCAAACTCACCACCGCCTACCAGATTCTCCGCATGGTGCGTGGCATCCAGAACTCCAAGGGCAGCCGTATGACCGCTCTGCACCACATCGCCAACGGACAGGCAGAGGCCATGGAGTTTGTGGTCTGTTCTTCCACCCGCAACCTGGGCACCCCTCTGAAGGATTTGAAGCTGAAAAACGGTGTCCTCATTGCCGGCATCGTCCGGGGCGACCAGGTCATCATCCCCGAGGGCAACAGCTACCTCCAGGTGGATGACATTGTCATCGTCATTGCCAAGGACAGCGGCATTGTAGACCTCAACGACATCTATGCCGACTCCTTCGGCCTGCGAGGCGCCCTATGAATTTTAAAACCGTATTTCGCGTGGCAGGGTTCACCCTGCTGGTGGAGGCGGCGGCCATGCTGCTGCCCATGGGCGTGGCCCTGTACTACGGGGAGGACCCCTCTCCCTTTTGGAAAACCATTGGTATCATGGTGGTGGTGGGCCTGGCATCCGTGTTTGGCCTGCGGGGGGAGCACAAGTTTTTTGCCCGGGAAGGCTTTTTCTCCGTGGGCCTCATCTGGGTGCTCTCCGGCGTGTTCGGCGCCCTGCCCTTCTGGTTTTCCGGCCAGTTCGGCAGCTATGTGGACTGCTTCTTTGAGACCATCTCGGGGTTTACCACCACCGGCTCCTCCATTCTCACTGCGGTGGAGGGCCTGCCCCTGGGCCTGGTGTTCTGGCGCTCCTTCACCCACTGGCTGGGCGGCATGGGCGTGCTCATTCTCACCACCGCCCTGCTCCCCTTCCTGGGCATCAACTCCACCCACCTCATCCGGGCGGAGAGCCCCGGCCCGGTGAAGAGCAAGCTGGTGCCCCGGGCCTCCCAGTCCTCCAAGATTCTCTACGCCATTTACCTGGCGCTCACCGTCATCCAGGTGTTCTGCCTGCGGATTGCGGGAATGCCCTGGTATGACTCCTTCATCCACGCCTTCGGCACTGCTGGTACCGGTGGCTTCTCCAACCGCAACCTGTCGGTGGGTGCCTACGGAAATCCCACTTTTGAGATCATCATCACCATTTTCATGATCCTGTTCTCTCTGAACTTTGCTTTGTACTTCCTGGTACTCACGGGCAAAATCAAACAGGCACTGAAAAGTGATGAGCTGCGGTTCTTCCTGGCGGTCACTGCCATTGCCACCGCCATCATTTCCATAAACATAGCGGCCAGCATGCCCACATATGCTGATGCTGTACGCACCGCCGCCTTCCAGGTGGCCTCGGTGATCTCCACCACCGGCTTTGCCACGGCGGACTTCAACCGATGGCCGGAACTGTCCCGGATGCTACTGGTGATTTTGATGTTCATTGGCGCCTGCGCCGGGTCCACCGGCGGCGGTATGAAATGCTCCCGCATTCTGGTCATTCTGCGCACCATCAAGGCCCAGGTGCGCTCCATCATCCACCCCCGGGCGGTGTCCGTGGTGAAACTGGACGGAGCGCCTCTGTCCGACTCCACCGTGCGCACCATCTACACCTACTTCGCCACCTATATTTTCATCACCTTTGTCTCCGCTCTGGTGGTGGGATTGGACAACTTCTCCTTCGGCACCACCCTCACCGCCGTCATCACCTGCATCAGCAACGTGGGACCTGGTTTGGAGGCCGTGGGACCCATGGGCAACTTTGCCGCCTTCTCCCCTTTGAGCAAACTTGTCCTCAGCATGTGCATGGTCATTGGACGGTTGGAGATCTTCCCCATCCTGGTGCTCTTCAGCCGCAGCGCCTGGAAGCGCTCGTAAGTTCCCTTTCACAATCGAATACAAGTCCCCTCAGCTCTTTGCTCTTGAAGTCCCTGCCACCCCTGGGAGGGGTGTTATGAGTGTTCACCCATTGGCAAAATTCAGAAAAAGGAGTTGTAGTTCTCATGACGGAAAACCTGTTTTGGCTGGGCATTTTAGGTGCCATTCTGGCTCTGCTCTTTGCCTTTGCGCAAAGCCGCAAGGTGCTGGCCTACTCAGAAGGCAGCGACACCATGCAGAAAATTGCGTCAGCCATTCGCAAGGGCGCAAATGCCTATCTGCGACATCAGTACGCCACCGTGTTCAAGGTCTTCGCAGTGGTCTTTGTCATCCTGCTGGTGTTATGCAAGTTTGGGCTTCTGGACAACTGGTTTATCCCCTTTGCCTTCCTCACCGGCGGCATCTACTCCGCCATTTCCGGGTTTGTGGGCATGAGAATCGCCACCTCCTCCAACGCCCGCACGGCGCAGGCGGCCTCGGAGAGTCTGAACAAGGGACTGAACGTGGCCTTCTCCTCCGGCGCCGTCATGGGCTTTACCGTGGTGGGTCTGGGCCTGTTTGACATCTCGGTGTGGTTCCACATCCTCAGGTACATCGCCCACTATGACGCCGCTCGCATCGCCCAGACCATGGTGATGTTCGGCATGGGCGCCTCCTTCATGGCCCTGTTCGCCCGTGTGGGCGGCGGCATCTTCACCAAGGCCGCCGACGTGGGCGCGGACCTGGTGGGCAAGGTGGAGGCGGGCATCCCCGAGGACGACCCCCGCAACCCCGCCACCATCGCCGACAACGTGGGTGACAACGTGGGTGACGTGGCCGGTATGGGCGCCGACCTGTACGAGTCCTACGTGGGCTCCATCCTGGCCACCTTTGCCCTGGGCGTCACCGCCTATACGTCCCAAGGCAAGTCCTGGGAGGCCATGCTGCTGCCCATCGCCCTGGCTGTGGTTGGTATCGTGTGCTCCATCATCGGCTCCTTCCTCATCCGCACCAAAGAGGGAGCCACCCAGCGGGAGCTGCTGGCCACCCTGCGCCGGGGCACCTACACCGCTGCCGTACTGGCTGCTGTCATCGCCGCCCCCCTCACCTACTTCCTGTTGGGCAGCTGGGGCGTGTACGTGGCCATCCTCTGTGGTCTGGTAGGCGGCTGCGCCATCGGCTATTTCACCGAGTACTACACCTCGGACACCTACAAGCCCACCCGTGAGTTGGCTGAGGCCACCGAGACCGGGGCCGGCACTACCATCATCGGCGGTCTGTCCCTGGGTATGCTCTCCACCATCGCCCCCATCCTCATTGTGGGCGTAGCGGTCATCGTCTCCTTCGTGGCCGCTGGCGGCACTCTGACCACCAGCGCCGACAACTACACGGAACTGTTCTCCAAGGGCCTCTACGGCATCGGCATCGCCGCTGTGGGTATGCTCTCCACCCTGGGCATCACCCTGGCCACCGACGCCTACGGCCCCGTGGCGGACAACGCCGGCGGCATCGCCGAGATGTCCGGCCTGGGCGAGGAAGTGCGCAACCGTACCGACGCCCTGGACTCCCTGGGCAACACCACTGCCGCCACCGGCAAGGGCTTTGCCATCGGCTCCGCCGCCCTCACCGCTCTGGCTCTGCTGGTGTCCTATGTGGACATTGTATCCGTGAAGCTGGAGGCCAAGGGCCTGGCCATTGACCTGTCCCTCACCAACCCCGCCGTGCTGGTGGGCCTGTTTGTGGGCGCCATGCTCACCTTCGTCTTTGCCGCTCTCACCATGAGCGCCGTGCAGCGGGCCGCCCAGTCCATCGTCATGGAAGTACGCCGCCAGTTCCGGGAAATCCGGGGCATCATGGAAGGCACCGCTGACCCCGACTACGCCGCATGTGTGGGTCTGTGCACCAAGGGCGCTCTGAAAGAGATGGTGGCTCCCTCCCTGCTGGCCATCGTAATCCCCATCCTCACCGGCCTGATTCTGGGCCCTGAGGGCGTGGTGGGTCTGCTGGGCGGCGTGTCCGTCACCGGATTTGCCATGGCCGTGTTCATGTCCAACGCCGGCGGCGCCTGGGACAACGCCAAGAAGTACATCGAGGCCGGACACCATGGCGGCAAGGGCTCCGACTGCCACAAGGCCGCCGTCATCGGCGACACCGTGGGCGACCCCTTCAAGGACACCTCCGGCCCCTCTCTGAACATCCTCATCAAGCTGGTGTCCACGGTTTCCATCGTGTTCTCCGGCCTCATTGTGGCGGTCCAGGCGTTTATGAGCTGACGCTTCTCAAAAATGCCAGCATTTTTGAGAGGATTGCAATTTATTTTCCCGCCCTTGGCGGGAAAACTCTGCCGAGGGCTTTCCTTCCGGGAAATTTTCACATATCTTTAGGCTCTTATCATTGTCTCAGCCTCCCTGAACTTCGGTTCGGGGAGGTCTTTTTCTCCCTTGGCATTCGTGGTACAATTTTTTTGAACTTCTTTGCAACGTTTTCACAGCTTCCCAGTCTTATGGGTGAAGGGGGTGATGGTGTGGCAGATTTTGAGCGGATATACACCGACCATTTTCCCAGCGTATACAAATACATCTTTTCCATGTGTCGGAACCCGGCGACTGCCGAAGAGGTGACCCAAGAGGCCTTTTACAAGGCCATGATGCACATGGACCAATTTGACGGCACCTGTCAGCTGTATGTCTGGCTGTGCCAAATCGCAAAAAACACCTATTTCACCTACCACCAAAAGCAAAAACGCCATGTCTCAGAGGAGGCGGCAGACTTGTCCCAGGAGATTGCCCCGGACTTTGAGCGGGACCTCATGGACCAGGAGACCGCCCGCAGGCTCCACGTGCTGCTCCACCAGCTCCCGGAGCCGTACAAAGAGGTCTTTTCCCTGCGGGTCTTTGGCGAGCTACCCTTTGCCCAAATCGGGGAACTGTTTGGCAAGACGGACAGCTGGGCCAGAGTCATCTTCTACCGGGCCAAAACCAAGCTGAGGAGGGATTTCGATGAAAACACCGTGTAACGTCATCCGGGACCTGCTCCCCCTGTACCAGGACGACGTGTGCAGCCCAGAGAGCCGTCAGCTGGTGGCCGAGCACCTGGAGGAATGTGAGACCTGCCGGGCAGAGTGGGAGCGTATGAGTGCCCCCATTCCCACCGCTCACCCTCAAGTGGAGGAGCGCACCGTGGCCCAGGCGGCCTCCTCTGCCTGGAAGCGGGGGCGGCGGCGGGCCTTTTCCAAGGGCTTTGTCATTGCCGCTGTGCTGGTGGCGGTGATCAGTAGCCTCATCGGCCTGTGGTTTTTGTTCCACACCCCTCCCCGAGAGTTGACCGGAAGAATCGTGGAGACCCATGTGAACAACACCACCGGAGAGGTGTCCTATGTGGTGTATACTTCCCGAGGAGAGCAGTTTGGGCTGATCATGGAGGAGTACACCAAAGTTATATCCTTCTTTGATGCCTATACCGACCAGGACTTCCTGGATGGAGCCATCTACGACGGTCTGCGCATTTACGCCGAACTGGGCAACTCCAAAGAGTCCATCAGCAACCGGGATGGGAAGAAACTCCCCACTTATTCCGCCCAACTGGTGGAAATCAACGCCTATCAAAAGCCTGACCCCATTCTCTTGCAGGATGGCACCCAGGTGGAGGTCTGGCAGAAAAACGGAGGCGTGTTGTACGCTCTTCCCAAAGGCCCGGAGCTGCTGGACGTGCATACCCCCTATCCTCCCGACATCGCCTTGGACGGTGTCCAGGGTCTGGAGGAACTATCTCAGGAGGCTCAGGACAATATCGTAGCGTACTACGAAACACAGAGTCTGCTGTATGACGAGCTGGAAGAGCTGGAAGCCGTCTACCAGTCCTATCGCGAGGCAGGCTCCCCTGCATCCTTCTCCACCTGTCTCATTCTCCAAGATACCTACCTCTCTGCATCCAGTCCCAGGGTAATCTATTTCACCACATCCCTCCAAGCACCTTCCAAGTATCTGGAGGTGGGCACGGCGTTCTACCGAGACACTGGAGAACGGGTGGACATGGAAGACCTGTTCACCTGCACCTCGGAGGAGTTGGAGCAGGCCCTTTTGGATGAGGCCGAAATCACCGACCCCACGCTCCGCCAGGAGATGGAGATGGCCTTTGACCTGGATCGGCTGATTCTAGGCCCAGACCTCCTGTCGGTGCAATATGAAGCAGGCTCCCTGCCCAGCCAGGACGTCACCTATTTCCTCTCCTTCGATTATGACGACACCATTCTGGAGCGCATGCACGCCTGGGCCGTCCCCTATGCCCAATAACCTCCCCAAAATCCCCGAACTTCGGTTCGGGGATTTTTTTGCAATTTCCACCGCCCCCCTCTTGCAAAGACTTCGTTTGTTTGCTACACTAAAGCAAATGCGTCATATTACTCCCAAGGAGGTAACCCATATGATTACCATTCACAACCAGGGCATGAGCTGGCAGAAAGGCCAGCTGGTCCCGGCCGAAAAGACTCAGGCTGGCGTGGAGTCCACCATGGCCTACTCCATCCTGAAAGCCCATAACACCTCTGGCTCCATGGAGCGGCTCTCCATCCGCTTTGACGCCATGGCCTCCCACGACATCACCTATGTGGGCATCATCCAGACCGCCCGGGCCTCCGGTCTCAAGGAGTTCCCCCTGCCCTACGTGCTCACCAACTGCCACAACTCCCTGTGCGCCGTGGGCGGCACCATCAACGAGGATGACCACAACTTCGGCCTGTCTGCTGCCAAGAAGTACGGCGGTGAATTTGTCCCCGCCCACCAGGCCGTCATCCACTCCTACATGCGGGAGCGGTACGCTGCCCCCGGCAAGATGATTCTGGGCTCGGACTCCCACACCCGGTACGGCGCTTACGGCTGTATGGCCATCGGCGAGGGCGGCCCCGAGCTGGCCCGTCAGCTGCTGTGCAAGACCTATGACATCGCCTATCCCCAGGTGGTGGGCATCTACCTCACCGGAGCTCCCCGCCCCGGCGTGGGCCCCCAGGACGTGGCTTTGGCCCTGGTCAAGGCCACCTTCCAGTCCGGCGCGGTGAAGAACGCCGTCATGGAGTTCTTCGGACCCGGTGTAGCCAATCTGTCCATGGACTATCGGTCCGGCATCGACGTGATGACCACCGAGACCACCTGTCTGTCCTCGGTGTGGCAGACCGATACCAACACCCAGACCGCCCTCACTCTCCTGGGCCGTGGCGCGGAATATCACCCCATGCAGCCCAAAGAGGGCGCCTACTATGATCGGGTGGTGTGCGTGGAGCTGGACAAGGTGCAGCCCATGATCGCCCTGCCCTTCCACCCCTCCAACGCCTTCCCCATCGCCGAGTTTCAGGAGAATATGGAGGACATGCTCCACATGGTGGAGCAGAACACCCGGGACCAGCTGGGTATCGAGCCCCCCGCTCCCCTGTCCGCCAAGATCCGCGACGGCAAGTTCCACGTGGACCAGGCCGTCATTGCCGGATGCTCCGGCGGTACCTATCAGAACCTGCGCCGGGCCGCTGAGATTCTGGGCACCACCGCCACCGGGTCCGACCACTTCTGGCTGTCCTGCTACCCCGGCTCCATGCCCGTGATGCAGGAACTGACCCGCCAGGGCTATATCACCACCCTTATGGCCGCCGGCGCCTCGGTGCGCTCCTGCTTCTGCGGCCCCTGCTTCGGTGCCGGAGACGTGCCCGCCAACGGGGCCTTCTCCATCCGCCACTCCACCCGCAACTTCCCCAACCGGGAGGGCTCCAAGCCCGGCGAGGGCCAGGTGTCCTATGTGGCCCTGATGGACGCCCGCTCCATCGCCGCCACCGCCAAGATGGGCGGCGTGCTCACCGCCGCCGACCAGCTGCCTGACGTGCCCGCCGACCGGGCCGACGAGCAGTGGACCTATGACGGCTCCTCCTATCAGGCCCGGGTCTACTACGGCGTGGGCAAGGCCAACCCCGACGAGGAGTTGGTGTTTGGCCCCAACATCGCCGACTGGCCCCAGCAGATCGCCCTGCCGGAAAACCTGATGCTCACCGTGGCCTGCGCCATCTACGACCCCGTCACCACCACCGACGAGCTCATCCCCTCTGGTGAGACCTCCTCTTACCGCTCCAACCCCCTGCGCCTGTCGGAATTCGCCCTCAGCCGCAAGGACCCCCAGTATGTGCCCCGGGCCAAGGAGATTCAGAAGGTGGAGCAGCTGCGCCGCTCCAATCCCCAGGACCCCCAGGTGGTGGCCGCTCTGGAGGGCTACGACCCCGCCAACACCGGACTGGGCTCCCTGGTGATGGCCCTGAAGCCCGGCGACGGCTCTGCCCGGGAGCAGGCCGCTTCCTGCCAGCGTGTACTGGGCGGCTGCGCCAACATCGCCCAGGAGTACGCCACCAAGCGCTACCGCTCCAACGTGGTCAACTGGGGCATGCTGCCCTTCATCGCCAGCGAGCTGGAGCAGCTCAACCTCCAGCCCGGTGACCGAGTGTACATCCCCGGCATCCGTGCCCTCCTCCAGGGAGACGGCGAGACCGTGGAGGCCCAGGTGCTGCGGGATGGTACCTCTACCCCCGTCACCCTCTCCCTCCCCGGCCTGACCCGGGAAGAGCGGGACATCATCCTGGCTGGCTGCCTCATCAACTACTACGCACAATAATAACTCAAAACGGGTTGCACTCAACGTGCAACCCGTTTTTCTTTGTAAAAGCCCGCCTGAGCCAGTCGGTGGCGCAGCAGACTGCCCAGACCAATGGCAATGACGATCTTTCCCAGGTCAAAGGGAATGAAGGGGGTCACGCACAGCCCCAGGGCCGCCCCCACGGTATACCCCCCCTGCCAGCAGAACCAGGCGGTGCCCAGCAGATAACACAGGGCGGTGCCCAACATCAGCCCCAGGGCGTGGAGCAGCTTGGACCGGGTGTGGTCGATGACCCAGCCCCCCACCAAAGCCATGGGCAGATAGCCCAGCAAATAGCCCCCGGTGGGCCCCAGCAGCTTGGCCGCTCCACTGCCAAACCCGGAAAACACCGGGAGACCGGCCAGACCCACCAGCAAATACACCAGGCAGCTCACCGTTCCCCACTTCCACCCCAGCAGATACACCGCCAGAAAGATGGCCAGGTTGGCAAAGGCCACGGGCACCGGGCCAATGGGCACGGAAAAGGGGCTGAGGACACAGATCACCGCCGCCAGTACCCCGCAGCTGCACAACTTTTGTATGGTCTCATGCTTCATATGCTCGCCCTCCGATTGTATACTAAATTCGCTTGTAAGTATACAATATAACTTTTCCCCTGTCAACCGCTTGCCTTTGCCCCCAATGTGTGATACTTTAGATGGGATTACTCTATGAAAAATGTGAGGGACGAACCGTGGCAAACGTGAAGTATCTATTCCAGCGCGTGATGAATATGAACTACAAGGCCATGTGGGAGAAGATTAGCTCCATCCACAAAAAGACCGGGCGGTCCCGGCTGGCCATTTTCCGGGACATGAAGGACTGTGCCGTGAAGTACGGGGCGGGGTATATGGACTACGACCTGTTTGAGATGTACAATCTCACACTGGAGCAGCGGGACACCTACCTCACCCGAGGCCGCAACAACGCCCTGGTGGTGAAGTACAACGACAAGGCCTACACGGGCCAATTTGACGATAAGGTGCAGTTCAACACCCTCTTTGGCAAGTACCTGCACCGGGACTGGGTGCCAGTGACCGGGGACAACCGGGATCAGGTGATGGCGTTTTTGGCCGCCCACGAGGTGTTCATGGCCAAGCCCTCCCAGGGCAGCTGTGGCTGGGGCATTGAAAAGATCCGCCGTACCGAGTATCCCTCTCTGGACGCCCTCTACGACTATCTGGTGCAGCGGGCCCCCAAGCTGGAGCTGGAAGAGGTGCTGGAGCAGCATCCCCAGGTGTCCGCCATCTACCCCGGCTCCATCAACACCGTGCGCATGGTGACCATCCGGGGCAAGCACGGCAAGGTGTACCTGGTCACCGCCATGTTCCGCATCGGCAACGGCAAGTTTGTGGACAACTTCAACAGCGGCGGCATGGTGGCCCCCATGGATCCTGAGCGGGGCGTAGTCATTGACCGGGCCCTGGACAAGGCCAAGAACCTGTACGAAAACCACCCCGCCACGGGCACCCCCATCAAGGGCTTTCAGTTCCCCGACTGGGACAAGGCGGTGGCCATGGTCTCTGAGGCCGCCCAGGTCATTCCCCAGGTGGGGTATGTGGGCTGGGACGTGTGCTTTACCCCCAACGGTCCCTGTCTGGTGGAGGGCAACCCCTTCCCCGGCCACGACATCTATCAGCTGCCTGTGCACACCCCGGACAAGATCGGCATCATGCCTCGGTTCCGGGAGATTGAGGCCCAGGAGCAGCAGGCTAAGCGCTAAAAAATCCCTCGGCTTTTCGGAAAGCCGAGGGATTTTTTATAGATAATAGGCCAATCTGGGACTTCCATCCTCCAAATAGATGGTGCCACAGGGGGTGAACCCCATCTTCTCCAGCAACTGCTGCATGGGGATGTTCTTCTCATGGGTGTCGATACGCAGCTGGCGGCAATGGGCCCGGCACCAGGCCAGGCAGTGGGCCGCCGCCCCGGTGCGGGAGGAGCCGGTGGCCAACCGGTGCACCACGCCATAGTCCCCGTTCTCCGGCCACCCCTCCCCTTCAATGTGGGCGTAGGTGGGCTCTCCCTTGGTGTGGAAGGAGAAGGCCGCGGCCAGGCGGCCATGTTCCATACACACAAAGCTGTACCCCAGGTTGATATCCTGCTGGATCTGCTCCAGGGTTGGTTTATCCTCCCCCCACTGGTCCGGGTTGCCGGACTCCCGCATAAAGGCCCGGGCCTGGGCGTAGAGCTGCTCCAGGGCAGGCAGATCCCGGATATTGCCCCGACGAATCAAAAAATTGGTTCCACTGTTCATGTTCATTCCACCGTTTTCAAACTTTCTACCATATCAATTTTCTTTAACCTAAAGTGTGCCGCCACATTGACAATGAGGGAGAACAGGGCGGTCAAGGCCGCGGCCAGCACATAGGCGTAGGGGGGTGCCGTGCGGCCAAACATCACCAGGTCCACCTCCACCGTCAGCACCATCCAGCTGTGGAGGAACCGGCCCAACACCAGTCCCAGAATCACGCCAAAGATGGTGAGGAACACGTTCTCCCGCAATACATATGCGGTGGTCTCTCCGTCATAGAACCCCAGCACCTTCAAGGTGGCCAGCTCGCTTCTGCGCTCGGTGATGTTGATGTTGGTCAGGTTGTACAGCACCACAAAGGCCAGCGCGGCGGCGGCCACAATGATGATGACCACGGCGTAGTTGATGGCGTCCATGCTGTCCTCAAAGCTGTCCCGGATGGTGGCAATGTAGGAGTAGGAGGCCACCCCATCCATCTTCATCAGGGTCTCCGAGGTCTGGTTGGACACGTCCACCCCCATGCCGTCCTGATAGGCCAGGAGCATCACATTGTTCTGGTAGTCCTCCCCAAACAGCTGGGTATACAGGTCCCGGGTGAGGTATACGTAGTGGTAGACGTAGTTTTCCGTGATGTCCGCCACCACGGCCTCCACCCGCTGGTCTCCCCCCAGGGTGATGGTGTCCCCGACCGACACACCCAGCAGCTCAGAGAGCTTCTCGTCAATGACCACGCCGGAGCCGTCCAGCTCCACCGGGGAGTGGTCCGAACGGTGGCGCAAATCCACAAAGCGCCCGAACTCCTCCACGTCGTCCACCGCAAAGAGGTACACGTCGTAGGAGATGCCTGTGGTGGAAGCGTCCATCATCTGCTGATAGGTGAACATGTAGTCCGCCACAGCCTCTTCCCCGTCCAGATAGTCCTCAATCCCCTGCTTCTGCTCCTCCGTCAGGTCCTCGTCCAGGCCTACGGTGGCGTCATACAGGGATATCTCATCAAACTGCTTATCCAGCACGTCAAAAATGGACTCATGGAGGCCAAAGCCCGTGACAATCAGGGCGGTACAGCCGCCAATGCCGATGACCGTCATCCAAAACCGCTTTTGATAGCGGAACAGGTTGCGCATGGTCACCTTCCAGGTAAAGCTTAGCCTGCGCCAAATGGGCTTGATGTATTCCAAGAAGACCCGCTTGCCCGCCTTGGGGGCCCGAGGCCGCATGAGGTTGGCTGGGGTATCAATCAGCGTGGACAGGCAGGCCCACAGGGCGGCCCCGGTGGTGCACGCCACTGCCGCCAGCACCGCCAACACAAACAGGGGCAGCTGCATCTTATAGTCCAGCCCGGGGATGGCGTACATGATCTGGAAGGCGTTGGCGATGACCGCCGGGATGAGGGTAGCCCCTACCCCTAAGCCAATGAGGCCGCCCACCAGGCTGGCCACAAAGGCGTATCCAATGTACTTTTGGGAGATGGCCAGCCGGGAGAAGCCCAGGGCCTTCAAAGAGCCAATCTGGGTGCGCTGCTCTTCCACCATACGGGTCATGGTGGTCAGGCAGGCCAGCGCGGCCACCACAAAGAAGATGACCGGGAAGATGCTGGACAGATTATCCACCCGCTCGGCGTCTTGGGAGTAGCTGACAAAGCCGGAATTGGTGTCCCGGCCCAGCACATACCACTCACAGGTAGCCATCTCGTCTAAATCCTTCTGGCCCTGGTCGATGTCCGCCTGGGCCTGCTCCAGCTCCGGCTGGGCGTCGGCCTTGGCCTGCTGGTACTCCTCCAGGCCCTTCTGGTACTCCGCCTCGCCGTCGTCCAGCTCTGCCTTGGCTTCGGCCAGCTGGCTGCGGCCACGGGCCTCTTCCTGGTCCAGGGTCTGCTGCCCGGACTGGTACTCTGCCCATCCGGTATCCAACTGCTGGGCGGCATCTTGCAACTGGGCCTGGGCGGCATCCAGCTCCGCCTTGGATTCCTCCAACTGAGTCTTTACCTGGGCCAGCTGCTGATACCCCGCCTGTATCTGGGCGGCAGCTTCGTCCAGCTTTGCCTTCTGGGGAGCCAGCTGCTCCACCATCTGGTCATACATAGGGGTGCCCTCAAAGGGCTTCAGAGCGTCGTAATACTCCTCATAGCCCTTGGCCACCTCTTCCTGCTGGGCGTCCAGTTGGGCCAGGTTCTCCTCATAGGCGGTCTGGCCCTCCTGATACTGAGCCAGACCCTCCTGATAGTCCACTTTGCCCTGCTCATACCGGGTCTGGGACTCCTCCAGCTGGGACCGGGCGGCGTTCAGCTTGGCCTGGCCGTCCTTGATCTCCTGTTCCAGGGTGGCCAAACCACTCTCATAGTCCGCCCAGCCGCTGTCCAGCTCCGCCCGGGCATCGTCCAGCTTCTTCTTGGCATCGTCCAGTTCCTTTTGGGCGTCTGCCAGCTCGCTTCGGGCATCGTCCAGCTCCTTCTGGGCCTCGCTGCGCACCTCTTTGTCCCGCAGGCTGGCCCGCTCCTGGGCCAAGGGGTCCAGGCTGTCCACCAGGGCGCTGAGCTGGTCGGCGTAGGCCTGGCTGTAGCTGTTGAGGGCTTCCATTCCATCGCCAGTGAAATAGGCGGTGGTGTATACGTCCAGGTCGAAATTCTCCCCGGGGATGTAGACAAAGGCATCGATGCTGCCGCTGCCCAGGGTGGTACTGCCTCGGTCTGTACCCACATACAGCGGGCTTTGCACCGTGCCCACAATGGTGTAGCTGGTACGGGTGAGGCTGTCCTGGTCCGCCTCGTCCAACGTGACGGTGAGGGTGTCCCCAATCTCCAGCCCCAGAGCGGTGAGGAGCATCTGCTCGGTGACGCACTCGTCCGCCTGCTGGGGCAGGCGGCCCTCCACCACGTTGAGCAGATTCAAGTTCTCCGGCATGGAGCGCATGGAGACGATGGAGTCCACCGCGGTGGCGTCCACGCTCCACGCCCCTTCCACCTGATCTACGCCGTCGGCCTGGGCTAAGGCCTGCAAGTCCTCCTGGGTGAGCCCCATGGTGGACATAACATAGCCGTCCATGAGGTGGTGGGAGTCGTAGTAGTTGTCCGCCGTATACTCCATATCCGGGGCCGTGGCCCGCAGGCCCACCAAAAAGGCCACGGCCAGAGCGGAGAGGAGGAGAATGGATAGAAAGCGGCTGTAGGTATGGCGGACTTCCCGAATAAAATCGGTGAGCAGCCTGTTTTTCCTCTTTACCATTCAATCGCCTCCACCGGGGTGGGGTGAGGATTGCAGGTCATCTCCTCCACACGCCCGTTTTTGATGTGAATAACCCGGTCTGCCATGGGGGTGAGGGCGGTATTGTGGGTGATGACCACCACTGTCATCCCCTGCAGGCGGCAGGTATCCTGCAAGAGCTTCAAAATGGCCTTGCCCGTGACGTAGTCCAGCGCGCCGGTAGGCTCATCGCACAGCAGCAGCTTGGGGTTTTTGGCCAGGGCACGGGCGATGGCCACCCGCTGCTGCTCGCCGCCGGAGAGCTGGGCGGGGAAGTTGTTGAGGCGATGCCCCAGCCCCACGTGCTCCAGCACGTCTTTGGCGTCCAGGGGCTCTTTGCAGATCTGGGCGGCCAGCTCCACATTCTCCAGGGCGGTGAGGTTCTGCACCAGGTTGTAGAACTGGAAGACAAATCCGATGTCGTTGCGGCGATACTGGGTGAGCTGGCGGGCGTTGAATCCGCTGACCTGGGTGCCATCCACCAGGATCTCTCCGCTGGTACAGGCGTCCATGCCCCCCAGCATATTCAGCACCGTGGTCTTACCTGCGCCGGATGGCCCCACAATGATGGCAAATTCCCCTTTTTCGATGTGGAAATCCACCCCATCCACCGCTTTGATGGTCACCTCTCCCATGACGTATTCCTTGCGTACTTGTTTGAAAGAGATATAACTCATAATTACCACCATCCCGCTATATTGTTATCTTAACTATATAGTACACGTTCTCCCCTCCACCTGCAATCCTTCCTTACCATTGTTTAAAGAAAGTTTATGAATCCCCCGAGGTCTCCTGTGTTATCGTTGACTAACTCCTCTTGCCGCTGGTACAATACCCACACGATAAGGGAGTAATTGGCGGCGTGTTTGCGCCGTGGCCTGGTCAACATACTGGCGGCGTGTCCGTCTGGCCGGGTCTGAAACAGTGAGACTTATCCGCTACAAAGGGCGGGTAGTCTCTTTTTTTATGCCCGCCCAACACCTGAAACAGAAAGGCGAGAAGAATATGGGAATTTGGGAACTTTTGATTTTAGCTGTTGGCCTGGCCATGGATGCCTTTGCCGTGTCCATCTGCAAGGGCCTGTCTATCCGCAAGCTCCATCTGCGCCACATGGTGATTGTTGGCCTGTGGTTCGGGGCCTTCCAGGCCCTCATGCCCCTACTGGGGTACTTTTTGGGCTCCGCCTTCACCCAGCTGGTCCAGGCGCTGGACCACTGGATTGCCTTTGTGCTGCTGCTCATCATCGGCGGCAACATGATTCGGGAGGCCTTCAGCGGCGACGAGGAGGAAGTCTCCCCCTCCCTGGCCGTCCCCGGTATGTTCCTGCTGGCGGTGGCCACCTCCATTGACGCTCTAGCGGTGGGCATCACCTTCGCCTTCCTGCGGGTGAACATCTGGCTGGCGGTGGCCATCATCGGGGTGTGCACCTTTGTCATCTCGGCGGCGGGGGTAAAGATCGGCAATGTCTTCGGCGCCCGCTTCAAATCCAAGGCTGAGCTGCTGGGCGGCGTGGTGCTGGTGCTCATCGGCGCCAAAATTTTGCTGGAGCACCTGGGGCTGCTGGCCCTGTAAGGGGTAGTTGACGCAGGGGCCCTTCCAGTGCTACAATCGAAGAAAAGCACATAAGGAGGTTTTTCCCATGTCTGACAATCGCACCCTCTTTGCCACCATGCCCAACGGTGACCTGGTGGAAGAACTCACCCTCCGCTGCGGCGCTCTGCGTTGCTCCATCCTCACCTATGGCGGTGCCATCCGCTCCCTGGTGGTCCCCGACAAGGACGGCAACCCCGTGGACGTGGCCCTGGGCTTCGACACCATCGAGGACTACATGACCCAGACCTGCTACATCGGCGCGCTCATTGGTCGCTTCGGCAACCGTATCAACCAGGGCAAATTTACCCTCAACGGGGTGGACTACACTCTGGCCACCAACAATGGCCCCAACCACCTTCACGGCGGCGACATCGGCTTTGACAAGCAGATCTGGACCGTAGAGGACCAGACCGAGAACCAGGTGGTGCTCTCCCTGGTCAGCCCCGATGGCCAGGAGAACTATCCCGGCACCCTCACCGTCATCGTCACCTACACCCTCACCGAGGATGGGCTGTCCATCTCCTACCACGCCAACACCGACGCGGACACCCTGTGCAACCTCACCAACCACTGCTACTTCAACCTCTCCGGCCACGACAGCGGCCCGGTAGATAACCAGACCATCTGCATCAAGGCCCAGGCCTATACCCCCACCGATGCCGGGTCCATCCCCACCGGGGAGATCGCCAGCGTGGAGGGCACTCCCATGGACCTGCGTACCCCCGTGGCCATGGGGGCCCACTGGGACGACGACTTTGAGCAGCTGACCATGGCCCGAGGCTACGACCACAACTGGGTGCTGGATGGTGAGGCTGGACAGCTGCGCCACGTGGCCACTGCCCACTCCCCCGCCACCGGCATCACCATGGAGGTGCACACCACCACCCCCGGCGTGCAGTTCTACTCCGGCAACTACATGGACGGCTGCCCCGTGGGCAAGGACGGCGCCCCCTACGACAAGCGCTGGGGCTTCTGCCTGGAGACCCAGAACTTCCCCGACGCCCCCAACCACGCCAACTTCCCCTCCGCCGTGCTCAAGCCCGGTCAGGAGTATAAAGAAGAGACCGTGTACAAGTTTGTGTAATACATAAAATGAGAAATGGCCTGTTGCGGCAACGCAGCAGGTCATTTTTCTTATCCTGGAATGATTTTCTTATCAGAATCACCCTGTTCCGGCTTGCCAGCCTGGGGGCGCTCCGCTGGGCCCGATTTCTCCCCGATGAGAAATCGGGGAAAGAATCGCCAAAGGCGGGGTCTTCCCCCGCCTTGTGGAATCCACCCCGCGGTACTGGGAGCCCCTGCGTTCTTCTCTTCTCGGCCCTTGGCTTGGTGGGGTCACATAGATAGCATGGCAATGCTACAGAATGTACCTGCTTCTCTGCAAAACTATGCTTCTCTCACCAGGGCCTTACCCTGGTGAGCTGCTGTTTCCAGCGCTCGGCGGCCTGGTTCCCGGCGGCGGGAACGCCGCTTCTCCAGGGTAGGCCCGGCTGTGAAAACCACCTGGCTGTAGGGCCAGCTTCCCAGGGTGACCTGGTGTGGTGGCAGAAACAGGAGCCACAATAAGAGTGACGGGCCGAACCTAGTCTTGACGCATTGACAGCCTGGTACCTCAGGGGGGTACTTAGGGGGGAACGCCCTAAGCGGGTTTTGGTTTCTTTTGCCCGCTCAAAAGAAACCCCCAGCGGGGAGCGTCCCCACCGCACTGGCAAGTGCATAGAAGAGAAAAAGAACGTGGAAGCAGCCGCAACGGCCACTTCCACGATTCACTTATTTCATCACGTCTTTGTTTTTCCAGAAGTACTCAATGCCGGAGTACACGGTGGTAATCACGATCACCCACACGCACACCTGCACCAAAATCTCAGGAATGGGCAAGTGCATCAGGCACAGGCACACCATGGTGGAGAAAGTCTTCACCTTGCCAGACCAGGCGGCGGCGATCACCCGGCCATTGTCCACGGCGATGAGCCGCAGGCCGGACACGGCAAACTCCCGGGCCACCACGATGACCAGGGCCCACACGGGGAGCAGCCCCACGGAGACAAACCAGATCATGGCGGTGATCACCAGAATCTTGTCCGCCAGGGGGTCCATGAACTTGCCGAAGGTGGTCACCTGGTTGTAGTGCCGGGCCACATAGCCGTCCAGGAAGTCGGTGACGCTGGCGATGACAAACACGGCCAGGGCCAGCAGAGCGCTGTATTTCAGGTTCAGGTACCACACCACCAGGTACACGGGAATCAAAATCACCCGGAGCATGGTCAGTTTATTGGCGGTATTCCATTCCATGTCGCTCACTCCTCAATCTCGCCCGTGAGGTCCCCGTCGGCGGTGCCGGTGATACGGACCCACACAAAATCTCCTGCTTTCACGTCTCCCGCAGCGGTAAACAGCACCCGGCCGTCAATGTCCACCGAGTCGGCGTAGGTACGGCCCACAAAGCAACCTTCCGCAGCGTCAAAGCCCTCGCACAGCACTTCCATGCAGGTGCCCAAACGCTCCTGGTTGTACTCGTCCATGATACGGGACTGGAGGTCCACCACCAGCTCCACCCGGCGGGCAGCCACCTCGGGGTCCACCTGGTGTTCCATGGCGGCAGCCAGGGTGCCCTCCTCGGGGGAGAACTGGAACACACCCGCCCGCTGGATTTTCTGCTCTTTCAGGAACTCACACAGCTCCTCGAACTCCTCCTCCCCCTCGCCGGGCAAGCCGCAGATGAGGGAGGTGCGGATGACCACTTTGGGCATGGCCTTCCGCAGCTTGGCAAAGAGGGTCTCGATCTCCGCCTTGGTGCTGCGGCGGCGCATGGCCTTCAAGATGCCGTCGTTGGCGTGCTGGATGGGAATGTCCAGGTACTTGACGATCTTCCGCTCCTTGGCAATCACCTCGATGAGCTCGTCAGTCACCGCCTCGGGGTAGAGGTAGTGGAGACGAATCCAGTGGAAGGGCAGCTTGCACAGCTCGCGGAGCAGCGCCGCCAGGGTGGTGGGCTGCTCCAGGTCCTGGCCGTAGCGGGTGATGTCCTGGGCGATGACGATGAGTTCCTGCACCCCGTTGTCCGCCAGCTTCTGGGCCTCCTCCAGGATGTGCTCCATGGAGCGGCTGCGGTAGCGGCCCCGAAGCTTGGGGATGATGCAGAAGGCACAGCCGTTGCTGCACCCCTCCGCAATTTTCAGGTATGCGGTATAGGGGGGTGTGGTGACCATCCGCTCCCCGTCCTCGTAGGTGCGGTGGATGTCCCCGAAGTGCTGGGCCTCTTCCCCGGCCATGAGCTCCTCAATGGCGGACACCACGTCGGTATAGCTGCCAGTGCCCAGCAGGCCGTCCACCTCGGGCAGCTCGGTGCGGATGTCCTGGGGATAGCGCTGGGACAGGCACCCGGTGACCAGCAGCTTTTTCAGCTGCCCCTCTTTCTTCAGCTGGGCCAGCTCCAAAATGCAGTCGATGGCCTCGCTCTTGGCCGCCTCAATAAACCCGCAGGTGTTGAGGACCGCCACGTCCGCCCCCCGGGGCTCCCCGGTGACATTGTAGCCAGCAGCCCGGCACAGGGCCATCATCTGCTCGGTGTTCACCAGGTTTTTGGAGCAGCCCAGAGACTGGAATGCCACGGTATAACTCATTGGTTCCATCCTTTCACTCCGCCTCTTGCTCCACTTGGCTCAGCACCCGGGAGATCTCCTCCCAGCCAAAGCCACGGCGGGCCAGATAGGCGGACACTTTTTTCAGTTCTTCCCGGGTGGGCGCTGCCCCCCGGAGCTTCTTTTCCACCAGGGCCCGGAGCTTGTCGTCCCCCTGGTCCCGCTCCTCCATGGCCTCGTCCCAGAACTCTCTGGGGACACCACGGCGGTACAGTTCATCCCGGATTTTGGCCGGGCCGTAGCCCTTGCGGCTGTAGTGGCGCACCACCGTGGAGGCGTACTCCCGGTCGTCCACCAGCCCCACCTGGGCCATGCGCTGGGCCACCTCCTGGGCCAGCTCCCGGCGCTGCTGCCGCTGCTCCTCCCCCTCCTGAGGGTCTCTCGTTCTGGGGGACTTGGCGGACAGCTTGCGCTCCAGCTCCCGCTGGGACATGGGCCGGGCCGCGAGAAGGGTGAGGGCCTTGTTGTTCAGCTTAGCCTTCTCCTGGGCCTGTTTGAGCCCTTCCAGCTGCTCCTCACTCAGCTCCATCCCGGCGTAGAGGGAAAAGGACACCACGTCCCCCTCCCCTACCCGCAGCAGAGAGCCGTCCTCCAGCCAGACAAGCCACCGCCCCTCGACCCGGGACGAGGGCTCCAGCTTGACTAGTTTCATCCTTCAAAGTCGTCCGCCGACACGTCCACGGCTCGCCCGGCGGCCCGGGCGGCGATCTGGGACTGGCGGCTCATGAGCTTGAAGGAGTTGGCCCGAATCTGGTCCTCGATCTCCTGAGCGATCTCGGGGTTGTCGGTGAGATACTTCTTCACGGCGTCCTTGCCCTGGCCCAGGCGGGTGTCGCCCATGGAGAACCAGGAGCCGGACTTCTGGATGAGGTCCAGCTTCACGCCCAGGTCCACCAGCTCGCCCAGCTTGGAGATGCCCTCGCCGTACATGATCTCAAACTCTGCCTCCCGGAAGGGGGGAGAGACTTTGTTCTTCACAATCTTCACCCGGGTGCGGTTGCCCACCACCTCGGTGCCGTTTTTCAGGGCCTCCACCCGGCGCACCTCCATGCGCACCGAGGCGTAGAACTTCAGGGCACGGCCACCGGTGGTGACCTCGGGGTTGCCGTACACCACGCCCACCTTTTCACGGAGCTGGTTGATGAAGATGACCACACAGTTGGTCTTGGCAATGGAGCCGGCCAGCTTGCGCAGGGCCTGGCTCATGAGGCGGGCCAGCAGGCCCACATGGGAGTCGCCCATGTCGCCCTCAATTTCCGCCCGGGGGGTGAGGGCGGCCACCGAGTCCACCACCACCACGTCAATGGCGCCGGAGCGCACCAGGGCCTCGCAGATCTCCAGGCCCTGCTCGCCGGTGTCCGGCTGGGAGATGAGCATGGAGTCAATGTCCACGCCCAGGGCACGGGCATAGGTGGGGTCCAGGGCGTGCTCGGCGTCGATGAAGGCCACCTCGCCGCCCCGCTTCTGGGCCTCTGCCACCACGTGGAGGGCCAGAGTGGTCTTACCGGAGGACTCGGGGCCATAGATCTCAATGATACGCCCCTTGGGCACGCCGCCGATGCCCAGGGCGATGTCCAGGGACAGAGAGCCGGTGGGGATGGCCTCCACCATCACGTCGGCGTTCTCTCCCAGGCGCATGATGGAGCCCTTGCCGTAATCCCGCTCGATCTGGGCAATGGCGGTCTCCAGCGCCTTCTTCTTATCCGATGCAGGCCCCACAGGGTCCACGGGCCGTTTCTTATCTGCCATGCGTCATTCTTCCTTTCCTGCCGGCTCGTCCGGCTGTATGGGTTCTAGTATGCCCTCCACGACCCGCCAGTGGCCGCCAGGGTCTTGAAAACTGCGGACCTGCTGGAAGCCTCGGTCCACCATGAGCTTTTTCACCGCTTCCTCCTGGTCGTAGCCGATCTCAAAGATCAGCTTGCCGCCGGGACGCAGGGCCCAGTTCCAGTGCAGGGTGATGGCCCGGTAGAAGTCCAGGCCGTCCTCGCCCCCGTCCAGGGCCAGGTGGGGCTCGTAGTCCCGCACCGAGTGGTCCAGCTCCTCCTCCACCACCTGGCGGGGGATGTAGGGGGGATTGCACACAATGAGGTCAAACTCACCCAGCTCCCGGGGTGGGGGCTGGAGGGCGTTGACCTGGACCAGCTCCACTTGGTCGGCGAGCTGGCAGCGCATCAGGTTCTGCCGAGCCACCTCCAGGGCGTCCTGAGACCAGTCGGCCAGCACCACCTGGGCGTTGGGGCAGTTGTAGGCCAGGGCCAGCCCCACACAGCCGCTGCCGGTGCACAAATCCAGTACCCGGGCCTGGGGCAGGTCCCGCACCGCCAAAATCCCCCGCTCCACCAGCAGTTCGGTGTCGGGGCGGGGAATGAGCACCTGGGGGGTGACGGTGAGGGTGAGGCCGTAGAACTCCCACTCTCCAAGGATATAGGCGATGGGCTCCCCGGCCAGTCGGCGCTGGAGCAGGGCGTCCACCTGCCCCTCGATGGCCTCGCTGGCATAGAGAGACAGGTCCCGGAGCACCTCTTCCCGGCGCTTGCCCAGGGCGGCACACATCAGCTCCATGGCCTCCAGCTGGGCTTGCTCCACGCCGGACTCCTTGAGGGTGCGCCGTACCGCTAAGTAAATATCGTTATACGTCTGCATGTCTGCCGCCTTTCTCTGTCTTCCATTACCAGGCGTCGGCGCCCTTTTCCCGGGGCAGCACCAGCTTCAAAGCGGTAATGGCCACCTCGATCATGCTCTCGTCCGGCTCAAAGGTGGTGAAGTTCTGCATCCACATCCCCGGAGCCCGCAGGGCGCGACACAGGGCATTGTCATGGCCGCCCACGTAGCGGTTGAACTCATAGGTCACACCCACAATGATGGGCAGCAGCACCAGGTGGAGCACCATGCGCAGCAGGGTGTTTTTGATCTGCAAGGGGGTAAAAATCACAATGGAGAGGAAAATGGACACCACAATCACCACAAAGAGAAAGCTGGTGCCGCAGCGGGGATGGTGGCGGGGCTGCTTTTTCACGTTCTCCACGGTGAGCTCCAGGCCATTCTCATAGCAGTAGATGGCCTTGTGCTCCGCCCCGTGGTAGGAGAACACCC
The DNA here is from genome assembly GCF_002160435.1 of Pseudoflavonifractor sp. An176. Lineage (NCBI taxonomy): Bacteria > Bacillati > Bacillota > Clostridia > Eubacteriales > Oscillospiraceae > Pseudoflavonifractor > Pseudoflavonifractor sp. An176. Next base: position 50,157 of record NZ_NFKO01000013.1, read on the forward strand.
GGCGCATCTCCTTGGTTCTGGAGCACAGCCACAGGTAACACAGGAAAATGGCCACCTTCATCACACCTTCCACCACCGCCTGGACCCACAGAGGCATCTGGGGCCACACCAGGCGGATGAGGCCGGTGAGGGCGGTGGGCAGCAGGATGAACAGGCCCACCGAGAAGGCGATCCCCAGGGCCGCCGCTATGGTAATGAAGATGGAGGCGGCCTTCTCCTGGGTAAAGTGGGCGTCCAGCCACTTCTCCAGCCAGCCGGGCTCCTCGTCCTCCTCCTGCTCCAGTCCCTCCTCGGACACCTCGGCGGAGTGCATCAGGGCACTCACCCCGTGGACCATGGCCGAGCCGAAGACAAACACCCCTCGCACCAGGGGCAGCTTGGCAAACCGGCTGCGGGGCTGAATCTTTTTGGTGGTGATATCCAGCTCTCCGTTGGGCTTGCGCACCACGATGGCCCGCTTCTCCGGGCCCTGCATCATAATGCCCTCAATGAGGGCCTGACCACCGCAGGTGGTCTTGTAAGGCGTCCCACAGGGGGACGCAGACTGATTGGACATGGGAATGAACTCCTTTATCTCGGGCGTACTCCCCCCCGTCCTTCCACGGAACATCTTAGCAGATGGCGGGAAAAATGACAAGGGTTTTCGTACATTTGTTTCATTATTCCAGGGTCATGGGCAGGCGCAGGGTGACCACGCAGCCGCCGCCCATGGCGTTTTCAATATCCAGGGTGCCGCCGTGGCAGGTGACGATCTCCTCACACACGGCCAGGCCGATGCCGGAGCCACGGGCCTTGGAAGAGCCCTTGTAGAACTTGTATTTGACGTAGGGCAGCTCCTCTTCGGGGACGCCGGGGCCGAAGTCCCGCACCCGGATGGCCACCATGTTCCCCTCGGGGTGGATGGACACATCCACTTCGCCGCCGGAGCCGCCGTGCTTGTCGGCGTTGTCCAGCAGGTTGCAGAACACCTGGCGCAGCCGCTCGGGGTCGCCGCTGATGGGAGGGAACTCCTCTTCGCACTCGATGTACTCCAGCTTCAAGCCCTTGCGGCGGAAGAACTCCCGGTAGGTGTACACGGCGTCCTCCAGCTCCGCCTTGATATCGATGGGCTCCACGGACAGGTTGAACCGCCCGGTCTCAATGCGGGAGAACTCCAGCAGCTCCTCCACCATGTTGGTCAGGCGTCGGGCCTCGGAAACGATGATGCCCATGCCCTTTTTCACGTCCTCTGCGTCCCGCACCTCGCCGTTGTACAGGGTCTCCGCCCAGCCGTTGATGGCGGTGAGGGGGGTACGCAGTTCGTGGGACACCGAGGAGATAAACTCCGACTGAGTCTTCTCCGCCTGGTCGATCTTCATGGACATGTCGTTGATGGCGTCCACCAACTGGCCCATCTCGTCGTCGCCCCGCACCTCCATCTGCACGCCGTAGCTGCCGGCGGCGATGCGCTTGGCGGTCTCGGTGACGCGAGTCACCGGCTCCAGAATCATGCGGATGAAGTAGGAGGCGTAGAGTACCATCAGGGCGATGATGACCATGCCCACCAGCACGCTGATGCCCACCACCTTCAACATCTGGGCCTGGAGCAGGCGCAGAGAGGTGACCAGGCGCACCACACCCACCACCGAGCCGTTGTACACGATGGGGGCGGAGGCGGCCATGAGGTAGTCCTGGGTGGAGGTATCCTCCCCCCGCCAGGTGGACAGCTCTTTGGTCTGGATGGCCTCCTCAATATCAGCCCCCTGGGGGGTGGCACCGGAGATATCCATGAGGGAAGTCATGCGCACCTCGCCGTCGGGGGTGAGGAACTGCACCTCGATGGTGTTTTTCTCCTCAAACTGGTTGATGAACTGCCGGGCCGCATAGAGGTAGGTGGTCTCGGTGTAGTTCTGAAACATCCCGGCCGCCGTCTGGGCCTTGCTCTCCAGGGTGGCGGCGATGGTGGCCAGGTAGTAGTTGTAAATGGCCAGGGAGAAGGCGGACACGGCAATGGCCACAATGGCAAAGGTGGTCACCAGGGTATTCACCAGCCAGCGGCGACGCAGCACGCCCCGGCGCACCGCCTTTTTCTTCTGCTCCTGTCCCTCCTTCTTCCGCTTGCCGGGAAGGGGGATCTTCTTCCAAATCATCTTATATCCTCTCCATGCTCTTCACGCCGCATTAGCAGCCCCATTTATAGCCAAAGCCCCAGACGGTGTTGATGTAGGTGGGGTTCTGGGGGTCGTCCTCCAGCTTGATGCGCAGGCGGCGAATGTTCACGTCCACGATCTTCAGCTCTCCAATGTAGTCCTTGCCCCACACCGCGTCCAGAATCTCCTCCCGGGCCAGGGCCTTCCCCGGGTTGTCCATAAACAGCTTGACGATGGAGTATTCCACCTGGGTCAGCTTCACCCGCTGGCCGTTTTTCTCCAGGGTGCGGTTGCGGGTGTTGAGGAGGAAGGGGGGCTGATGAATCTCGTCGGTCTCCCGGGTGGTCTCTCCGCCGGTGCGGCGGTACAAAGCGTCCACCCGGGCGGTGAGCTCGGCGGGCGAGAAGGGCTTGGTGACATAGTCGTCCGCCCCGGTCATCAGGCCGGTGACCTTGTCCATCTCCTGGGTAAGGGCGGTGAGCATGATAATGCCGATCTGGGAATTGCCCGCCCGGATACGGCGGCACACCTCAAAGCCGTCCATCTCGCCGGGGAGCATAATGTCCAGCAGCGCCACCCGAATGTCCGGGTGCCGGGCAATCTGCTCCAGGGCCTCTTCCCCGGTGCCCGCCTCGATGGTCTCATATCCCGCACGCTTGAGGTTGATGACCACAAAGCTGCGGATGTTGGACTCGTCCTCCAATACCAATACTTTTTTCATGGTGGCTCACTCCTTTAAGATTCACTGTCCCAGGCCACGGTGATGAGGAAGAACCGCTGGGCCAGTTCGTTGGCTTTCAGTTTGCAATCCCACACGCCCTCTTCCAGGGAGGCGGCGTAGATGGTGGTACTGTCGCTGTACAGGGTCACACGGCCAGGCAGCATGGCCCGGGCCTGACGGTTGCTGCCGGTCAGGCGGTAGATGGTCAAGAAGGGCTTGGGCTCCTGGCCCTCTTCCCCGGAGTTATAGTAGAACACCACCGAACGCTCGCCCCGGTGGCTGAGAGAGTCGTCCCGGGCCACGGCGATGTTCTCCGGCCAGTTGTCCGGCAACACCAGGTACCAGCCGTCGGCCTGACAGTGGTAGGTGACACAGCTGATGGCCAAGCTGCCGTTGGCGTTGACCTGGCACCAGTAAATCACCGACTCTTCGGACTCCTCCCCCTCCTTGACGCTGGGCAGCTTTACGGGGATAGGGATTTCCAGCACGCCGTCCTTGTTGATGTCGGACAGGGACACCCCGGTGTCCACCCGGGAGGTCACCTCACTGTAGCCCGCCTGCTTGTTCAAGGTGACATTGTGCAGGCGCCCGTCCGCCACCGTCATCACGTCGGTGAGATTCCCGCCGGAGAACAGCGAGGAGGCAAACACCGCCGGAGTGCCGTCGGCCAGCTTGCCCGGCACCATGGAGTACACCCCATAGATGCCATTGGACAGGGGGGCGGAGGAGGTCATGGTCATCACACCGCCGTTATAGTCGTAAAATTCCGCCAGGTTGGCCCCGTCTCCGGTGCTGTCCTGGTGACAGACCACGATCTCCTTGGCGCCGTCCTGGTCCAGATCGGTGACCAGATAGCTCTCATTGTATGTGGTGCTCATCAGCTCGCTGACCCCTGCGTCCAACAGGGCGTAGGCGGAGAGGATGTGCACCTTGGTGCTCATCTGCCAGGAGACGATGAGGTCCAGGGTCCCGTCCCCCGTCACGTCCTCATAGGTCACGGAGTTGATGGAGGTGCCGTCCCCTTCCACCACGTAGGTCAGGCGGTAGTCGTTGTCCGCACCCTTGCGGAACAGGCACACCCGCAGAGGCTTCTCCTCTGCCGAGGTGACTCGGAGAAACACCGCCGCCATTTCCTGCTCTCCATCTCCGTTGAGGTCCAGCAGCTGCACCGTGGAGGTGTTGCTGCCCGAGCTGATGGTGGCGTACTCCGCCCCCTGCTGGTCCATCACGTCCTGGATGGTGCTCTGGAGCTGGGAATATGCCCCGGGCAGGATGGGCAGGGCGTACATCCCCTCGGACTGCTCAAACATACAACCGCATAAACTCAACGATAGGCACAGCAGCATGGCACACAGCCCCACACCGCGAAACACTCGTTTTTTCACCGTTCTAACCTCATTTCTTTTGCTGGGCTTGACCCCTCCGGCTGTCTGAGGGGAATTTCGTAGCTTACCATTATGATATGATACCACAATCCCCCGCCCTTGCCTATGCTTATTTCCGTCTCTGGGAGTTATTTTTTATTTTCTTCTTTACAAACGGAAATTTTCCTGCTATACTATTCAAGCATCATAAAGATGCGCCCGTAGTTCAATTGGATAGAGCGTCAGATTCCGGTTCTGAATGTTGGGGGTTCGAGTCCCTTCGGGCGTACCAAAGCTAGGATAGATCGCAAGGTCTACCCTAGCTTTTTTCTTTTCCAGCCTTGTGCGTCTATCGCCAATCAGGCTTCGTCCACAGGACTCGCCTTCTTGGGAAGGGACCCGCAGCGGGAAAACGTGCCGCAGGCACCTTTTCCTCGCTTCGGCTTCGGGCGTACCAAAAATCGACAAGTTCCGCAAGGAGCTTGTCGATTTTTACTTATTCACTATTCTCCTACAATAAAGTTACGGTTTAAGGCGCGGCAGCCAGCCGCGTCTTTTTCCATCTCAAAGCCGAAGCTGTTAGAATGAGAGAGTAAATGGTCTGGCACCAACAT
>NZ_NFKO01000014.1:0-52082 GCF_002160435.1 Pseudoflavonifractor sp. An176
TAACAATTTGGATACGCTCTTCCTGCGTGGTTTCCCGTCCTTGCTTCATGTAGCTTCCTCCTCCTGAGTGTTTTACGGAGTTGAAATCTCCATGAGCATTATACACCTTTATCCAATCCCTGAGCTGTGCACGATTCCCAATATGATATTTTCTGCAAATATCTGCCAGACTTCCTATGCCAGACAGATAATCCTCCACGGCCTGCCTCTTTAACTCCGGTCTGTACACATGGTTTTTGCGCGATAGAAATGCATCTACCCCATCTGCCTCATAGTTGCGTATCCATTGATTGACTGTCTCACCTGAAACCTTGCCTCTCCGAGCCGCTTCACTTATGCTGATCTGTCCCTTGAGATAATCTCGTATAATCTTGATCTTTTCTTCTACACCTAACTTTTGCTTCCTTGGCATGACAATGCTCCCCCCATGATTGACAGTGTTTTATTTCACTGTCTCTCATAGAGGGAGCATATCACTGTGCCGGGCGGCAAACATTTTACTTCTGGGCTTCCTCTTCCTTGGGAATGATGAGGTTGAGGAGGATGGCCATAATGGTGGCCACCACCACGGAGGAGGAGCCGAACACGGTGTTCACCCAGCCGGGGAAGCCAGCGCCGGACAGGCAGCCGGACACCTGGGTGATGCCCACGCCCATGGCCACAGACAGACCCATGACGGCGCTCTTCCGGGGAGTAAAGCCGCCCTGGGTGATCATGCGGATACCGGTCATGGTGATGGCGGCAAACACGGAGATGGTGGCGCCGCCGATGACGCTCTGGGGAATGGTGGTGAGCAGGGAGGCGAACTTGGGCATCAGGCCCGCCACCAGCAGGATACCGGAGGCCAGGGCGAACACGGACCGGTTGATGACCCGGTTGACGGTGACGATGCCCACGTTCTGGCTGTAGGTGGCGGTGGGCAGGCCGCCGAAGAACGCGCCCAGCACGCTCATGACGCCCTGACCGATGATGCCGCCGGACAGCTCACGGTCGGTGGGCATACGGTCCAGACCGCCCATGGTGGTGGAGCTGAGGTCGCCGATGGTCTGCACGGCGTTGACCACGTAGACAATGCTCAGGGACACGGCGGCGGAGGGCACGAACTTGATCTCAAAGGGCATGAACTGGGGCAGGGCAAACCACTGAGCGGAGCCGATGGAGGAAAAGTCTACCAATTCCAGGGGAATGGAGATGACATAGCCCACAATCATGCCGATGAGGATGGCGCCCAGTTTGGTCAGCCCCTTGGTGAAGTTGGTCAGGGCGATGACCACCACCAGGGTGATGAGAGCCACCAGCCAGCTCTTGGGGGTGCCAAACTCAGGGGTGCCAGCCCCGCCAGCCATGTACTTCACGGCAGTGGGGTAGAGGGACAGACCGATGGTGAAGATGACGGTGCCGGTGACCAGGGGCGGGAAGAGGGGGCGGATCCACTTGACGAAGATGCCGAAGACGATGGCCACACAGCCGCCGATGATCTCCGCGCCCAAGATGGTGGCGATGCCGAACTCCGCGCCGATGGCCTGGAGGGTGGGGATGTAGGCAAAGCTGATGCCCATAATGACGGGCAGGCCCGCTCCGATGCGCCCGAAGATGGGGAACAGCTGGAGGAGGGTGGCCAGGGCGGTGAGGATGAGGGAGACCTGAATCATCAGGGTCTTCTGCTCCTCGCTGAGGCTACAGGTGTTGGAGATGAGGATGGCGGGGGTGATGATGCCCACCACGGCAGCCACCACATGCTGGAGTCCCAGGGGAATGAGCTGTCCTGTGGGGGGGATACCCTTCCACTGGAATACCGTGTCGGATTTGGTTTGTTTCATCTGCTTCTCTCCTTCTCGTTTTCTCTTTGTGTTGTCCATACTTAAAAAACACCGGGAGGGAACACAAGGTGTTCCCTCCGAGATTGTCATGGGAAAAGCCAAAGACCATGCAGGGAGTCGTGACGATCTTGCATTGACAAAAGCCCTCGGCAGAGTTTTCCGCCCGCAGGCGGGAAAAAATTGAAATCTGTTTTTTCCGAGGACATGCGCCTCGGAAAAAACACTTCTCAGCCCGCTGCATCCCCTCGAGAAAACGCTTGCGTTTTCGAGAAATGATTATACATTGAAGCGGAAGAGAATGATGTCTCCGTCCTTGACCACATAGTCCTTGCCCTCGGAGCGGATCAGGCCCTTCTCTCGGGCGGCGGCCATGGAGCCGCAGGCCTTCAGGTCCTCAAAGGCCACGGTCTCGGCCCGGATGAAGCCCCGCTCGAAGTCGGAGTGAATCTTACCGGCGGCTTGGGGGGCCTTGGTACCGTTGGTAATGGTCCAGGCGCGGCACTCGTCCTCACCGGCGGTGAGGTAGGAGATGAGGCCCAGCAGGGTGTAGCTGGCGTTAATGAGACGGTCCAGACCGGACTGGGCGATGCCCAGGTCCTCCAGGAACATGGCCTTCTCCTCGCCGTCCAGCTGGGCGATCTCTGCCTCCAGCTGGGCGCACACGGGGATGCACTGGGCCCCTTCCTCGGCAGCCCGCTGGGACACCTGCTGATAGTACTCCACCTGGTCGGGGTGGGAGAAGCCCTCCTCATCCAGGTTGGCGGCATAGATGACAGGCTTGAGGGAGAGCAGTTCACTGGTGGCGATGAGGGCGGCGTCCTCCTCGTCCACCTGGCTGAGGTAGCTGCGGGCGGACTTGCCCTCGTTGAGCCAGTCCCGCAGGCCCTGGAACACCTCTGTCTCGTGGAGGAACTTCTTATCCGCCTTGGCGGCCTTGGTGGCCTTGTCAATGCGGCGGTCGGCCATCTCCACGTCGGCCATGATGAGCTCCAGGTCGATGATATCAATGTCCCGGATGGGGTTGGTGGAGCCCTCCACGTGGATGACGTTCTCGTCGTCAAAGCAGCGCACCACGTGGACAATGGCGGCGCACTCCCGGATGTTGGCCAGGAACTTGTTGCCCAGACCCTCGCCGTGGCTGGCGCCCTTCACCAGACCGGCGATGTCCACGAATTCCACCACAGCGGGGGTGGTCTTCTTGGGCTTGTAGAACTCACTGAGCCAGTCCAGACGGGCATCGGGGACGGCCACGATGCCCACGTTGGGGTCGATGGTGCAGAAGGGGTAGTTGGCGCTCTCCGCACCGGCGTTGGTGATGGCGTTGAACAGGGTCGATTTGCCCACGTTGGGCAGACCCACAATACCGAGCTTCATAGATAAGGATATCCTTTCAGACGTTATATATTCTCAACGATTATACAGGGTTTGGCATGGAATTACAAGATGAAGCCGTGAAAACTGTGGGCATAGCTCTTTTATTTTGCAAGATGGTATGATATGATATCACTATTGCACAACAATTCCATTCACAGGCATATTCAAGGAAACAAATCGGAATTTTATGAGGAGTTTGAAATGGACACACAGGAAAAGTGGTTGGAGTGGGCCATGGAATTGCAGAGCATCGCACAGGCAGGCCTGTTCTATTCCAAAGACAGATTTGATTTGGAACGGTTTGAGCGGGTCCGCACGGTGGCAGCGGAAATGGTTTCCCATCAAACGGAGCTTCCGCTCAACAAGGTCAAGGATTTGTTTTGCAACGAAACGGGGTATCAAACGCCGAAAATTGACACGAGGGCAGCCATGTTTGACCAGGGGAAAATCCTGCTGGTGCAGGAGCATGACGGCCGATGGGCGCTCCCGGGCGGTTGGTGCGATGTGGATGTCTCGGTCAAAGAGAACACCATCAAAGAGGTCAAGGAGGAAGCCGGCCTGGATGTCACTGCGGATAAAATCATAGCCGTACAGGATCGGTCAAAGCACAATTTGCCCGTATACCCCTACGGTGTATGCAAGATCTTTGTCTTATGTACCGTAGTTGGCGGCCACTTTGAAGAAAACATCGAGACCCAAGGGTTTGCCTATTTCTCGGCGGAGGAACTGCCAACATTGGCAACGGAAAAAAACAACGAGGAACAGATCCGCATGTGCTTCGATGCGTTTCACAGTCCCAACTGGGAGGTCCTGTTTGATTAAAGCAGAGACCTTGGTAGGCGACGTGTGGGAAGGGTCCTTTTATTTTGAAACATGGTGTGATATGATAACACTATTGTATAACAATTCCTTCCATCCCAGATGGAAGAGTGGAAAAAGGAGTTAGACAAATGGATTACGCAGCAGAATCTTTGAAACTTCACTACCAGTGGCGGGGCAAGCTGGACACTGTGCCCAAGATGGAGGTCAAGGACCGCCAGGCCCTGTCCCTGGCCTACACCCCCGGCGTGGCCCAGCCCTGCCTGGAGATTCAGAAGGATATCAGCAAGAGCTACGAGCTCACCGGACGGTGGAACACCGTGGCGGTGGTCACCGACGGCACCGCCGTGCTGGGCCTGGGCGACATCGGCCCCGAGGCCGGTATGCCGGTGATGGAGGGCAAGTGCGTGCTGTTCAAGGCCTTCGGCGACGTCAACGCCGTGCCCCTGTGCATCCGCTCCAAGGACGTGGACGAGATCGTCCACACCGTTTCCCTGCTGGCAGGCTCCTTCGGCGGCATCAACCTGGAGGATATCTCCGCCCCCCGCTGCTTTGAGATCGAGCGCAAGCTCAAGGAAGTGTGCGACATTCCCATCTTCCACGACGACCAGCACGGCACCGCCATCATCGTGGCCGCAGCCCTCATCAACGCCCTGAAGCTGGTGAACAAGAAGATTGAGGACATCACCGCCGTGTTCTCCGGCGCTGGCGCCGCTGGCACCGCCATTTTCAAGCTGCTGAAGTCCATGGGCCTGGGCGACGCCATTATCTGCGACCGCAAGGGCGCCATCTGCTCGGCCCGCACCGACCTCAACGACGAGAAGAAGGCTCTGCTGGAGCTGTCCAACAAGGCCGACAAGTCCGGCTCCCTGGCCGACGTGATGGTGGGGGCCGACCTGTTCATCGGCGTGTCCTCCCCCGGCGTGGTCACCCCCGAGATGGTGAAGACCATGGCCCCCAACCCCATCCTCTTCCCCATGGCCAACCCCGTGCCCGAGATCATGCCCGACCTGGCCCGGGAGGCTGGGGCCGCCGTCATCGGCACTGGCCGCAGCGACTTCCCCAACCAGATCAACAACGTGCTGGCCTTCCCCGGCGTGTTCCGGGGCGCCTTCGACGTGCGGGCCAGCGATATCAACGAGGAGATGAAGCTGGCCGCCGCCCGTGCTCTGGCCGAGCTGGTCAGCGACGAGGAGCTCACCCCCGACTATATCATCCCCGCCCCCTTTGACCAGCGGGTGTGCCCCGCTGTGGCCGCCGCTGTGGCCCAGGCGGCCCGGGACAGCGGCGTGGCCCGCATCTAAGGCCCGGGACCCCATACACACCAGTTAGGAGGTTATGACATGAACCAGGATACCAATACCCACGGCAGCGAACAGGACAACCTGCACTATCTGCGCATGCTGGCCAAGCAGTACCCCACGGTCCAGGCCGCCAGCACCGAGATCATCAACCTCCAGGCCATTCTCATCCTTCCCAAGGGCACCGAGCACTTCATCTCGGATGTCCACGGGGAGTACGAGGCTTTCCAGCATATCCTCAACTCCGCCTCCGGGGTGGTGCGGGAGAAGATTGACCAGCTGTTTGCCACCAGCGTGTCCAAGGCGGACCGGGACCAGCTGGCCACCCTCATCTACTACCCCCGGGAGAAGCTGGAGGAGCTCCAGAGCCGCATGAACCAGGAGGACATGGAGGAGTGGTACCGCCTGACCTTCCACCGCCTCATTGAAATCTGCTGTCTGGTCAGCTCCAAGTACACCCGCTCCAAGGTGCGTAAGGCCATGCCCAAGGAGTATGCCTACATCATCGACGAGCTCATCCACACCCACTACGAGGACACCGACAAGCGGGACTACTACGAGAACATCATTTCCACCATCATCGAGCTGGACCGGGCCGGGGATTTCCTGGTGCAGCTGTGTCAGCTCATCAAGCGCCTGGCGGTGGACCACCTGCACATTGTGGGGGATATCTTCGACCGGGGCCCCGGTGCAGATATCATTCTGGACGCCCTGATGGACCACCACAGCGTGGACATCCAGTGGGGCAACCACGACGTGCTGTGGATGGGCGCCGCCTCCGGCTCCCGTACCCTGGTGGCCACCGTGCTGGTCAACTCCCTGCGCTACAACAACCTGGACGTCATCGAGACGGGGTACGGCATCTCTCTGCGCCCTTTGTCCGTGTTCGCCGCCGAGGTGTACAAGGACTGTGACGTCAGCCGCTTTGAGGTCAAGCTCAGCCGGGAGGACGAGGAGAACTATAACGAGCGGGACAAGCGCCTGGCCGCCCAGATGTACAAGGCCATTACCATCATCCTCTTCAAGCTGGAGGGGCAGAAGATCATGCGCAACCCCTGCTTCCGCATGGACGATCGGCTGTTGCTGGACAAGATCAACTACGAGGACAAGACGGTGGTGGTGGACGGCAAGACCTACGCCATGGAGGATACCGACTTCCCCACCGTGGACCCCGCCGACCCCTACACCCTCACCCCGGAAGAGGAGAAGCTCATCAACCAGCTCACCCGCTCCTTCCGCCACAGCGAGAAGCTCCAGCGCCACGTCCGCTTTCTCTACTCCAAGGGCAGCCTGTACCAGGTGTTCAACGGAAACCTCCTGTTCCACGGCTGCATTCCCATGACCGAAGAGGGAGAGTTTATGCGCTTCTCCATCGGCTGCGACAGCCTGGGGGGCAAGGAATTTCTGGACTTTGCCGACCTGGCCGCCCGCAGGGCCTATTATGATAAGGTGGGCTCCCCTGAGCGGCAGTTCGGCATGGACTTTTTGTGGTTTTTGTGGGCCGGGCGCAACAGCCCCATCTTTGGCCGGGACCGCATGACCACCTTCGAGCGGCGGTTCATCGCCGACGAGTCCACCTGGACCGAGCAGAAAAACGCCTACTATCGCCTGTACCACGACCCCCAGGTGTGTGAGAAAATCCTCCATGAGTTCGGCCTGGAGGGGGCCCACTCCCACATCATCAACGGACACATCCCGGTCAAGTCCAAGAAGGGGGAGAGCCCAGTGAAGGGGGGCGGCAAGCTCATCGTCATCGACGGCGGGTTCTGCAAGGCCTACCAGAAGACCACTGGCATCGCCGGGTACACCCTCATCTACAACTCCAACTTTATGCGCCTGGTCTCCCACCAGCCCTTTGCAGGCCGGGAGCGGGCCATCCATGAGAACTGGGATATCTCCTCCAGCTCGGAGATCTTCGAGCGCATGGAACAGCGCATGAAGATTCGGCAGACCGACGTGGGCCGTCAGCTGCTGGAGCAAATCCGGGACCTCAAGGACCTGGTGGCCGCCTACCGGGCTGGTGAAATTGTGGAAAATCATTCATAATCCAAGGAGAATTGCCGTAGACTTCCAGGGTCTACGGCAATTCTTTGTCCCTTTTGCAATTTGACTTTTGTGTAAAATTCGTGTATAGTCTGTGTGAATATGCAAAAAGGAAAGGAACCTGGAGAAATTGTGATGGAATGGAAAGAAATGGACAAGAAAAGGAGAGGCATTCTGCTCACCGTGATGCTGCTGACCCCCGTGACGGCGTTTTATCTCATGCAGCTGATCATGGGCACCAAGTTCGTAGACGTCAAGCTCATGGCAGTGGCGGCCAACGGGCTGTGGTTGGCCGGGGTGTACTGGTTGCTGTGCTCCTTCACTGGGTACCCGGTGATGAGCAGCTTGGTGGTGCACCTGCTGTCCGCCCTATGGGGCATGGCCAACTACTTTGTCAATCTGTTCCGGGGTACCCCCATTCTTCCCTGGGACTTCTCCGCGCTGGAGACGGCGGCAGCGGTGTCCGGCAGCTACAAGCTGAGCTTGACAAAGGACATGTATCTGTGGTTGGGCGTGCTGCTGGTGGCGGCCATTCTCTTGCGCAAGTACTTAACCTGGGGCAAGTTCCGGCCCACAGGAAAGACCATCATGCCCCGTATGGCGGGGGTGGTGGCCGGCCTGAGCCTGATGTTCATCTTTGCCCAGCCCGCCGTGCTGGAGGAGATGAAGGTGGGGGCCTACACCTGGCAGCAGATGGTGGGCTACTGCACCGATGGAGCCCTCAGCGCCTTTTTTGACAACACCAAGTACATGGAAGTGGAGCAGCCCACCAACGCCACCATTGACGACGTGAAGTACGTCCTCAGCCAGGTGGAGGACGCCCAGGGGGAGGGGCTGACCTTCCACGTGGAGGGCCCCGCCGACCAGCAGGGCGGCACCCAGACCGGGGAGAAGTACAACGTCATCGCCATTATGAACGAGTCCTGGGCGGACTTTGAGAGCTACGGCAACCTGTCTCTCAGCGAGAGCGTCATGGACTACATCAAGTCCCTGGACAACGCCGTCTTTGGCCACGCCTATTCCTCTGTGTTCGGCGCTGGCACCAGCGCCTGTGAGTTTGAGTTCCTCACAGGCAACTCCATGGCCTTCCTGCCCTCGGGCAGCGCCCCCTATCAGCAGTACATCACCCAGGAGACCCCCTCCATGGCTTCCCTGTTGGGGGATTTGGGCTATCGCACCCTGGCCTTCCACCCCGGAGAGGTGAAGTCCTGGAACCGGGATAAGGCCTATCCGCTGCTGGGCTTTGACGAGATGAAGTTCCGCCAGGACCTGGATGTGCCCGAGCTCATCGAGCACGCCTACCCCAGTGATTACACCGACTTCCAGCAGATCATCTGGGAGTTTGAGCACAAGGAGGCCGGGGAGCCCCTGTTCCTCTTCAACGTCACCTATCAGAACCACGGCGGCTATGAGGAGCCGGACTACCCCACCGAAGTGACCCTCACCGACTGCCCCGGCCAGTACCCCCGGGCCGAGCAGTATCTGACTCTGGCCAACAAGACCGACGAGTATTTCAAAGAGCTGGTGGACTACTTCTCCACCTATGAGGAGCCCACCATCATCGTCATGTTCGGCGACCATCCCCCCTCTCTGGAGCAGGAGTTCCTGGACAAAGCCTACGGCGTGGCTCAGGCGGACATGACCATGGAGCAGTACATGGCCAAGTTCCAGGTGCCCTTTGTCATCTGGTCCAACCGCCCCCTGGAGGCCGAGGACGCGCCCCAGGAGACCAGCCTCAACTTCCTGGGCCAGTACCTGCTGGAATATGCGGGCATCGAGACCGACCTGTACGGCAAGTTCCTTCAGGAGGTGCAGCAGCAGCTGCCCGTGTTCACCTCGGTGGGCTACATCGACACCCAGGGCAAGGCCTACAGCCACTGGGAGACCACCCAGTATGAGCAGCTCCTCAAGGACTACCAGCTGCTGCAATATGATCGGCTGTTTGGTATTTCTGATGTAACATAAATTGCATAAAAAAGGAGCGTTCCGCCTGGAACGCTCCTTTTTTATGCAATTTATGGCCGCAGCCGTCCGTACAGCTTGGTCGTCCGGTACAGCCGATGGGCCAGCTCTTGGGTGAGATAGCCGGGGGTGGCCCGCCACTGCCAGTTCTCTCCGGTGGTGGAGGGGGTGTTGATGCGCCCCTCACTGCCCAGGCCCAGCACATCCTGCATCTGGACGATGGTGTACCGGGCGGCGCTGGCCCAGATGCCCCGCATCATGCCCCAGTTCTCCCCCTCTTCCGGGGTGAGGTTCAGGTAGGCCCGGGCGGCAGCCACGTCGTCCGGGTCGGCGGTGCGGGTCCAGCCCAGGGCGGTATCGTTGTCATGGGTGCCCACATAGGCGATGCAGTTGACGGGGTAGTTGTGGGGCAGGTACAGGTTTTGCCCGCTGTCCCGGTGGTCGAAGGCAAATTCCAGCACCTTCATGCCGGGGTACCCGGTGTCGGCCAGCATCTGGTGCACCGAGGGGGTGAGAAAGCCCAGGTCCTCGGCGATGATGGGCCGATCGCCCAGAGTCTCCTTGAGGATGTTGAAAAAGGCGATGCCCGGGCCAGGACGCCAACGGCCCCGGCGGGCGTTTTTGTCCCCGGCGGGGATGGCATAGTAGGAGTCAAAGCCCCGGAAGTGGTCAATGCGCAGCACATCATAGATGGTGAACTGGAAGGCCACCCGGCGCATCCACCATTCATAGCGGTTTTCCGCCATGCCCTCCCAGTCGAAGAGGGGATTGCCCCACAGCTGTCCGTCCTCGGAGAAGCCGTCGGGGGGACACCCGGCCACCTCGGTGGGGCACAGGTTCTCGTCCAGCTGGAACTGCTGGGGATTGGCCCATACGTCGGCGCTGTCCGAGGCCACATAGATGGGCAGGTCCCCGATGATGGAGATGCCCTGGCGGTTGGCGTGCTCTTTCAGGGCTTTCCACTGGGCGAAGAAGAGGAACTGTACCCCCTTCCAGAAGAGAATGGAGTCGGCCAGCTCGCCCGCCAGCTCCTCCACGGCCTGGGGCTGGCGCAGCCGGATGGGGTCGGGCCATTGGGACCAGGGTGCCCCATCATAGGAATCTTTGAAGGCCATAAACTGGGCGTAGGGCTCCAGCCACTCCTGCTGGGTGCGGCAGAAGTCGGCCAGCTCCTGGGGCCGCTTGATGCTCAGACGAGATACCGCCCGGCGGAGGATGGGGAACCGCTGGCGGTAAATGAGACCGTAGTCCACCTGGGTGGGACTCTCTCCCCAGGTGAGGGACTGAAACTCCTCGGGCAGCAGCAGCCCCTCCTGGGCCAAATCATCCAGGTCAATGAAGTAGGGGTTGCCGGCAAAGGAGGAGAAGGACTGATAGGGGGAATCCCCAAACCCGGTGGGGCTGATGGGGAGAATCTGCCAGTAGGTCTGGCCGGACTCCACCAGGAAGGAGACAAAATCCCGGGCGCTTTGACCCAGCGTACCCACGCCATAGGGGGAGGGCAGGGCGGAAATGGGCATCAAAATACCGGAACTTCTCATGGAACATCCACCTTTCTCTCACAGGAAAACAACACCGCCGGTTCCCGCTGCGGCGTGCCAGATCGGAGGGAAGCTGGAGAGACAGGGGAACGGAGGAATTTATATTGTGTATTATGCTATAAAATGACGAAAAATGCAAGGGGGCTTGACAAGTTTTTGCACAAAGTATACAGCAGCGAAGACGAATAGCGTTCTGTTGTCATGATCTTCCGGGGAGACAACCGGAAGAAGCGTGAGTGTATTCACGAGTATCCACAATCCAGTACCATAGAAGAGCAGAAGGGAGGGAAAGGAAATGGGAAATCTGTATGGCTATATTCGTGTCAGCACCAGAGAGCAGAATGAGGATAGACAGCTTCTTGCCATGAAAGAATTATTCATCCCGGAGAAAAATATGTTCATAGATAAGCAATCGGGCCAGGATTTTCAACGGCCCCAGTACCGGAAAATGGTGCGAAAATTAAAAAAAGACGATTTGCTTTTTATCAAAAGCATCGATCGTCTAGGGAGAAACTATTCTGAAATTCTGGAGCAATGGCGGATTCTGACCAAGGAAAAGGGCATTGACATTGTGGTACTGGATATGCCGCTATTGGACACTCGCCGGGGCAAGGACCTGATGGGAACATTTTTAAGCGACATTGTCCTGCAAGTGCTGTCCTTTGTGGCAGAGAATGAACGCACCAACATCCGGCAGCGTCAGGCGGAAGGGATCGCTGCGGCCAAGGCAAGGGGCATCCGCTTTGGCAGGCCTCCGAAGCCGTTGCCGGAAAATTTTCATCGCCTGTATCAACAATGGAAAAGCGGAAAAATAACCGGTACCACAGCTGCAAAGCTGTGTGGAATGCCGCTGTCTACGTTCCGATATCGTGCGGAAATTTACGAAAATGCCAAATTACTGTAAGTGGGCAATTTTGCAGAAATGTGTACTTTTTTGTAAAATACACACCTCTTTAAGTGAGCAAAATCATTCTACTATAACACGGAAGGAAAATCCAGTGGCAAATGTAAAAATCAGCAAAGTGCACACAAAATTATCTGGAAAATATACCTGCAAAAAAGTACACGATTATGTAAGTGAAAATCAAAGACTTTGCAGGGAGGAAAAGAGATGTCAAAAGAGAGTAAAATGGTAACTTGTAAGCATTGTGGAGCTGAAATTGCTGCGAGTGCCAAGACATGCCCCCAGTGTGGCGGGAAAAACAAGAAGCCCATTTATAAGCGCCCGTGGTTTATTGCTGTGATTGCCATTATCATTCTTGGCGCAATTGGCGGTTCTTTGGGCGGCGAAACCGCCGACAAGCCGGGGAAAACTGATGCTCCAGTGTCCCAATCTGAGAACATCAACACCACACAGCCGGAATCCGAAACCCCGGAAATCACTTATACCGCATATGCCGTCTCTGAGCTGATGGATGATTTGAATGGCAACGCACTGAAAGCAGCGGAGAAGTATAAGGACCAGTACGTGGAGTTGACGGGTCGCCTGAATGTCATTGACAGCAGCGGTATGTACATTTCCATTGTCTCTACCCAGGACGAATTTGCCATTTTGGGAGTTCAGTGCTACATCAAGTCGGAGGACCAGAAAACAGCGGTGATGGATATGGCTGTGGGTGACACCTTGGTGGTCAAAGGAAAAATTACAGATGTGGGAGAAATTTTAGGGTATTCCCTGGATATTGACTCCGTGGAAAAAGCGGCAAATTAAATAGCTCATAACCGATGAAAGGATTTCCATACCGGAAATCCTTTCATCGGCTTCTAGAAGTGGAATTGCCTGAAAGACCCTCAGCGGTAGAAGATCACATAATTGTCCCCCTCCTCACATATATATGCTCGTGTGAGAACCATGAGGGAGTGTTGCCGTTTGAAAGGGAACATGGAAGAGCGAGCCTGCGAGATGGCACTGTACATCATCGAAGAGAAGGGCACGGTGCGCAGTGCCGCCCAGAAATTCGGCTTGAGCAAATCCACGGTGCACAAGGACCTGTCCGAGCGGCTGCCCACCTTCAACCGCCCACTGTATGAGCAGGTGAAGGTGGTGCTGGAGGTCAACAAGGCCCAGCGACACATCCGGGGCGGCCTGGCCACCCGGAAAAAGTACAAAGGGGAATGAAAACATCATCGGCTGTGGCAGGTCAAGGGCGGCGTGCCACAGCCGATTTTGTGTGCAGCGGCGGAAATTTGACATTATCACAGTTTCCAATCTGGCCTGTTTACCGGAATCTTACAACTTATCCGTACAAAAACAACGGGAAACGTGGAGGTTGTCTGGAAAAAGACGGGAGGAACGGAAAAATTGTATTGTAAAGTACGTACAAATTTACGGAGTTGACCGGCTTTCCCTTGAGCAAAATGGACAGACTATGGTACAATAAGCATACCAATCTTGGCAAATAAGGAGGAAGCTATGAAGACCAACTGGAAACGGCCGGCATCTGCGGCCCTGGCAGCGGTGATGACCCTGTCGCTGGTGCCCCTCTCGGGCACGGTGCGAGCGGCGGAGCCTGTCCAGCCCACTGCCCACTATGACATGTCCCACAGCGGCAATCAGCTGCTGGACGTGTCGGGAAATGACAACCACGCCACGTTGTACAACACCGTAGACGGGAATTTCTCTACCTACGGGGACACCAATGTGCTGCACTTTGCCAACAAGCAGTACGCCACCTTGCCCCAGGGACTGATTGGCGAGTCGGACAACGACTGCGCCGTGGAGATCACCCTGTCTGTGGACGGGGGCAACTCCGCTCAGTGGGCCTGGGTCATCGGTGATGGCGTGGGCAACTGGGGCGATGGCCGCATTGGCAACTACCTGTTTGTGGGCCCCAAGTCCAACCAGGGCAGCTATGCCGGAAAGACCCTCACGGGCATTAAGGTGGGCAACGAGGCCGCCGGCGGCGAGAAGCGCAGCAGCATGCCCAATGTGGGCTGGAGCGACGGCTACCACACCCTTACCGTGGTCAGCGAGGACCAGACCGTCACCACCTACCTGGACGGCGTGGCCATCTCCACCATTGACCACGACTACAACCTGGCCGACGTCATCCCCGACGGGGATGTGTTGGGCTACATCGGAAAGTCCCTCTACGCCCCCGACCCCATGCTCACCGCCGATGTGGTGGACATGAAGGTCTATGACGAGGCCCTGACCCAGGAGCAGGTCCAGGCCAGCATGCCTGGTGTGGAGGTACTGGCCGATCTGATGATGGACGACATCATGGCGGAAGTGCTCAGCGGCAACCCCTCCGCCGACCAAGTGACCCGTGATCTGTACTTCCCCACCACCGTGGGCAGCGCCACCCTCACTTGGGGGGAGAGCAGCAACCCCGACGTGGTGGACGCTGACGGCGTGGTCACCCCCTCGGTGGACGGGGATGTCACCGTCACCATCCCTGTGACCATCACCATCCACGGCGAGAGCGTGGAGAAGACCATCACCGTCACCGTGCTGGCTGGCGAGCCGGGCAGCAATGAGGGCGAGCTGGTGGCCGCCTACGACATGACCCACGAGGGGAACACCCTGGTGGACGTGTCCGGCAACGGCAACGATGCCACCCTGTATGACACCCAGGACGGCGACTTCGTCACCTATGGCGATCAGACCGTGTGGCAGCTGGACGGGGCGGGCTATGCCACCCTGCCCTCCTCCATCACCGAGGCCATCGGGGACAGTGAGAACTTCACCATGCAGGCCACTGTCACCACCCAGACCAACGCCGCCCACTGGCTGCTGACCATCGGCGACGGCTTCGGCAACTGGAACGACAAGAACGTGGGGGACTACATCTTCGTCAACCCCTGTGAGAGCAACGGCAACTTCCTGGCCGCCATCAAGACCGGCACCGGCAGCGCCTGGAAGGAGACCCGCCTGCCCGTGGTGGACAGCGGTATGGGCCACGTGGAGGGCTTCGGCACCGTGACTTTGGTGGGCCGGGGCGGCACCCTGAGCCTGTATCTGGACGGGGAGCGGGTGTCCACCGTCACCCAGGACAAGACCATCCAGGACGTGCTCCCCGAGGGCGACGTGATGGGTTACATCGGCAAGTCCCTGTACACCCTGGACTCCCTGCTCAAGGCCAACATCTCCGATGTGAAGGTCTGGTCCTACGCCCTGAGCAAGTCTGAGATCGAGGCCTCTCTGCCCACCGGGGAGGACAAGGCGGACATGGTCATGGCCGACCTGTACGATGTGGTCAAGGGGGATAACGCCAGCCTGGACACCGTCACCGACGACCTCACCTTCCCCACCAAGCTGGACAACGTGACCCTCACCTGGGGCACCTGGGATAACACCGATGTCATCGCCGCCGACGGCACCGTCCACGCCGTGGTGGGCCAGGAGACCAAGGTGACCATTCCCGTGTCCTTCCAGGTGGATGGCGAGAGCTACACCGTGGAGCTGAAGGTCACTGTCATGCCTCTGGATGTGGACCAGGAGCTCACCGAGGCCCTGGAGTCCATCGACATCCCCAACAAGGACGATGTGCGGGGCAATATCACCCTGCCTGAGACCACTTCCAACGGCCTGGACATCACCTGGTCCACCGACCGGGCCGACATCGTCAACGTGGAGCCCATCCCCGCCACCGTGGAGGGCTATGACGACACCCCCGCCGGCACCGTCACCCGTCCGGAGAGTGACACCGTGGTCACCGTCACCGCCCAGGTGACCCTGGCCGACCAGACCGTCACCAAGGACATCGCCCTCACCGTGAAGGCTGCTCCTGAGCCCATCAGCGAGGAGGACTACACCGACTACTTCTTTACCTACTTTGCCGGCGAGGGCTACTCCGACGGCGAGCAGATCTACTTTGCCGCCAGCCAGGACGGCCTGAACTGGACCGATCTCAACGAGAATAAGCCTGTTCTCACCTCCGACAAGGGCGAGAAGGGCGTCCGTGACCCCTTCATCATCCGCTCTCCCGAGGGGGACAAGTTCTACCTCATCGCCACCGACCTGAAGATCAACGGCGGCAACGGCTGGGGCGCTGCCCAGACCGCTGGCAGCCAGGCCCTGATGGTGTGGGAGTCCACCGACCTGGTGAACTGGTCCGACATGCGCATGGTCACCGTCAGCGCTGGCATTGACGCCGGATGTACCTGGGCCCCCGAGGCCACCTACGACCCCCTCACCGGAGAGTATGTGGTGTACTGGGCCTCCAAGGTGGAAGAGGACGGCTACGCCAAGCAGCGGCTGTATTACGCCAAGACCCGGGACTTCTACACCTTCACCGAGCCCCAGGTGTTCATTGAGATGGACGAGTCCTCCATTGACACCACCATCATCCGTTCTTCCGAGGACGGCAAGTACTACCGCTACACCAAGAACGAGGGCGGTGCCACCAACGACTACGGTGCCAAGACCAAGACCGTGTATGTGGAAGTGGCCGACACCCTGCTGGGCGCGTGGACCCACATCCCCTCTGACTCCCTCAACGCCAACCAGTGGGTGGAGGGCCCCACCATCTTCAAGTTCAACCAGGACGACCAGGACAACGGCGCTTACTGCCTGCTGGTGGACCAGTTTGGCGGCATTGGCTATTACCCCCTGGTCACCGATGACCTGACCACCGGCGAGTTTGCCCAGCCCGACACCGCCTTTAAGATGCCCAGCCGTGCCCGCCACGGCACCCCCATCCGCATCACCTCTGAGGAGTACGCCCGTCTGATGCAGCAGTACGGTGGCCAGACCGTGGACAACAGCAGCCTCCAGGCCGCTGTGGATGCCCAGGTGGAGGCAAACCTCCAGGCTGCCGACTACACTCAGGACAGCTGGGAGCGCTATGACGCCGCCCTCACCAACGCCCAGGCCATTCTGGACAAGGGCACTTCCGCCACTGCCGCTGAGGTCAGCGCTGCCCAGGCCGAGCTGGAGGCCGCCGCCATGGCCCTGGTGCCCGCCAACCGCGCCGCTCTGGAGCAGCTGGTGGAGGAGTGCGCCGCTCTCACCAATGACGGCTACACCCAGGAGAGCTGGGACGCCTTCCAGGCCGCTCTGACGAGTGCCCAGACCCTGCTGCTCAACAGCGCTGCCACCCCCGCCGACCTTGCCGCTGCCACCGATGCCCTGGAGCAGGCCAAGGCCGCGCTGGAGAAGGAGGAGCAGCCCGGCCAGGCCGACAAGTTCCTGCTGGAGTACGCCTACCACTACGCTCTGGAGCAGGACACCTCCAACCTGATTCCCACCGTGGCCGCCAAGTTTGAGGCCGCCATGGAAAACGCCAAGGCCGTGCTGGACGACCCCGCCGCCACCCAGACCCAGGTGGACGCCGCCTTTGACCAGCTGGTGGAGGCCATCCACATGCTGGACTTCACCCGTGGCGACAAGACCATGCTGGAACTGCTCATCACCCGGGCCGACGGCATGGTGGACAACGCCGACAAGTATATGCCCGACAACTGGCAGCTGTTGGTGGACGCTCTGGCCAAGGCCAAGGACGTGTACGCCGACCAGGACGCCATGGACGGGGAGATCCAGCCCGTGGTGGACCAGCTGCTCAGTGCCATCCTGGCCCAGCGCTTCAAGGCCGACAAGTCCATTCTGGAGGACCTCATCCATCAGTACCAGGATACCGACCTGGAGGGCTACACTGCCCAGTCTGTGGCCGCCTTCCGCAGCGCTCTGGCTGCCGCCCAGGCTGTGATGTCCGACGAGACCCTGTCTGAGGAGGACCAAGCCACTGTGGATGCCGCCGCCGAAGCCCTGAAGGCCGCCTATCAGGGCCTCACTGCTGAGAATCCCCAGCCCTCTGAGACCCCCGAGGCCTCTCAGAAGCCCGAGGCCACCGACAAGCCCCAGGCCACCGAGAAGCCCGAGCGCGTGCCCCAGACCGGGGACAACGCCCAGCTGATGGGCTACGTGGTGGCTCTGGCCGCCGCTGTGTGCCTGCTGGCTGGCGCCACCGTTGCCGTGCGCCGTCGCCGCAGCTAATAAGCTCAAAAACGCCGGAGTCAGGTTTCGCCTGACTCCGGCTTTTTCGTATTTTAGTTATTCTTTTTCAAAGGACACGATGGTCACATCGTGAATCCACTGGGCGCTGAGGAATCGGCGCAGGCCGAAGATACACTTGATGATGTTCTCACTCATCATGGACAGGTACACCCAGAAGATGCCCAGCTGGAACACCAGGCCGGACAGGGCGGCCAGGGGGATGGCGGCCAGCCACAGGGGGGAGAGGTCGATGAGGGTGGCCATGCGCACGTCACCGCCGCCCCGGAGCACCCCCACGATGTTGGTGGTGTCAAAGGAGCGCAGGGGCATAAAGCAGAAGACCACCGTGAGCATCATGGTGCAGATGTCCCCGGCCTGGGCGGACAGGTGGAAGAGAGGGTAGAGGTAGGGGGCGATGATGAAGTAGAGGATGAGCAGGAACACGCCTCCCGACACCAGCCCGAAGGTGAAGGCCAGCACATCCAGCAGCGCCCCCAGGCTGAACACCTGGTCGGTGCGCCCCGAGCCAATCTCCTGGCCCACCAGGATGGCGGCGGTGCCGCCGATGGCGAACACGCCCACCGTGCACAGGTTGGTGATGTTGCCGGCGATGGCGTAGGCGGCCAGAATCTCCTTGGACCCGTCCATATGGCCCATGATGGTGGGGAACAGGGAGGTGCCCAGGCCCCAGAAGGTCTCGTTGCACATGACAGGAGTGGAGAAGCGGATAAACCGCCGGGTCATCTCCAGGCCGGGGCGGAAGAAGAGGGCGGGCTGGATGCGGAAGCCACGGTCCCGGATGGCCCACACCACGGCAATGGAGCAGGAGAGAATACGGGCCAGCAGGGTGGCCAGGGCGGCACCCTCCTCGGCCATGCGGGGAGCGCCCAGGTTACCGAAGATGAACACCCAGTTGAGGAAGGTGTTGCCCAGCATGGACACCGCCAGGATATACATGCCTCGGTTGGGCTTGCCCATGGCCCGGTGTGCCCCGATATACACCTGGACAAAGCTGTCAAAGAAGTAGGACCAGCCCACAATGCGGGCATAGCGGGCGGCGGTGGCGATGACGTTGGGGTCGTTGCCGAACAGGCTCATGAAGGGCTGGGTGGCAAAGCCCGTGATGAGGGCAAAGACCAGGGTGATGGCCCCGGCCACATACATGCCGATGCCAATGACCCGGTTGATGGAGGCGTAGTCTCCCTTGCCCCGGTATTGGCTGATGAGCACCGCCGAGCCGCTCTGGATGCCGAACATCATCAGCTGGATGACAAACACCGGGATGTTGGCCAGAGTGACGCCCGCCAGAGGGCCTTCGCCCAGGGTGCCCACCATGAAGGTGTCCACCAGGCCGAGGGAGTTGGTAATGAGGTTTTGAATGAGGATGGGGAGGGCCAGGGCCACCAGATGGCGGTAAAAGCCCGGCTCCCGTCGGAAGAAGGAACGCATAACAGACCTCGCAGTACGATAAGATTAGGACAGGGTGGTAAACAGGGTGGCGGCGGCCTCTTTGAGAGCGGCCACCAGTCGGTCCGCCTCCTCCTGGGTGGAGGCGGGGGAGAAGGACAGGCGCAGCGCCCCGTCCAGCCAGGGCTTGGGCAGCCCCAGGGAGGCAAAGACGTGGCTGGGCTTGCCTTTGTGGCAGGCGGAGCCGGAGGAGATGCAGATGCCCGCATCCCCCAGCACCCGCACCACCACCTCGCTCTTATACCCGGGGAGGGTGACGGCGCAGATGTGGGGGGCGTCCCCCTGGGTGATGACCTCCAGCTGGGGCAGCGCCTCGTGCAGCTTCTGGAGGGTGTAGGCCTTGATGGCGGCGGTGCGCTGGAGGCGGTCAGTCTGGGCCATGGTGGCCTGACAGGCGGCGGCAAACCCGGCGATCTGGGCGGTGGGCTCGGTGCCCGAGCGCATGCCGTTTTCCTGCCCGCCTCCGGTGAGGTAGGGAGTGAGACGGACGCCTTTTTTCACCAGCAGGGCGCCAATGCCCTTGGGGGCCCCAATCTTGTGGCCGCTCACCGACACAAAGTCCGCCCCCAGGGAGGCCATGGTGTAGGGCACCTTCAAAAAGCCCTGGACGGCGTCGCAGTGGAACAGAATGGTCTTGTCATAGGCCTTCACCAGCTTCACACACTGGGCCACCGGGAGCACGGAACCCACCTCGTTGTTCACCAGCATCATGGACACCAGGGCGGTGTCGGGGCGCAGGGCGGCGGCCAGGTCCTGGGGGTTGATGCGGCCCTCCCGGTCCGGCTTGAGGTAGGTCACCTCATAGCCCTGGCGCTCCAGGTCCCGGCAGGTCTCCAGCACGGCGGCGTGCTCAATGGCGGTGGTGATGATGTGTTTGCCCTTCCGGCGGTTGAGCTCCACCCCTCGGCGGATGGCCCAGTTGTTGCCCTCGGTGCCGCAGGAGGTGAAGTACACCTCCTGGGGGGAGCAGCCCAGAGCCTTGGCCACCGTCTCCCGGTGGGTCTTCACCCCCTGGGCGGCCTCTCGGCCCAGAGGATAGCGGGAGGAGGGGTTGCCAAAGTGTTGCAGGGCCTCCATCACGGCCTCCATGGCCTGGGGGGAGACGGGAGTGGTGGCGGCATAATCGAAGTAAGTGACGGACATAGATACAGACCTTCTTACATTAATATAATATTTGCAAACGAGCAGATAACATTCTACTGATGGGGAAGGGAAATGTCAACACCCCGGACGGGGAGAATGTTGGGCGGAGCAGACAGGGTGCGACAGGAAAATTCTTGACACCTCTGGGGAGGCAATGCTATAATAATCACGTTGTTTTGATGTATGAACTGTTGCGCCCACCCTTTTCGTACATGAAAGGGATGGGCTTCTCTTTTGCCTCAAAACCGCAATTTTTGATTCAGGAGGAATCCCACATGACCGGTATTGTCAAATGGTTCAACGCTGAGAAGGGCTATGGCTTCATCACCCCCGACGACGGCAGCGAGGACGTGTTCGTGCACTTCTCCGCCATCGTGGCTGAGGGCTACAAGAAGCTGCTGGAGGGCCAGAAGGTCACTTTCGAGACCGAGCCCGATCCCCGCGGCGCTAAGGGCGTGCGTGCTACCAACGTGGTGGCCGTGGCCGAGTAATAAAACCCAAAAAATTGCCGTCTGCATTCGGTGCAGACGGCAATTTTTTTATTGCTTCTTCTTAGGCAGTTTTACTTTGTTGCCCTTCTCGTCCACCAAATAGGTGTTCTCCAGGTTTCCCACCAGGCTGGCCTTCACGCTGTCGATGTACTCTTTCCGCAGGGCCGCCCGTTCCTCCAGCTCTTCAGGAGACAGGGCCTCTCCGGCCTTGACCCGGCGGGCAAATTCGTTGATACGGGCAATCTTTTCTTCCGTCATAGAGGGTGTTCCTCCTTCGATATTATACATAGCGGTGCAAGGTGAGGATGACCCGCCCCTTTCGGGACTGGCCCCCCACCTGAGTTAACACACATTTACCCAGCCCCCGGCAGGTGAGCACGTCCCCCTCCTCCACCAGGCGGTCGGTTTTCAGGCACTCCAGGTGGTTCACCGACACCCGTCCGGTGGTGATGAGCTGGGACGCCTTGGACCGGGACAGGGAGAACCCGGAGGCCATCACGGCGTCCAGCCGCAGGGTGGCCACGGTGTCGTGGATCTCCTTCACAGTCTGGGGGGCGGGGGAGAGCTGCTCCAGAGGGATCTCCTGGAGCTTCAGGGGGTATCGCCCCGCCTGGCTGAACTGGGAGAGCACAATGGGAAGGGCCTCCCGCAGGCACACAATCTGGGCCTGGTGGTCTCCCATGAGGATGTCCCCCAGCTTCTCCCGGGTGATGCCGATGCCCATGAGGCCACCCAGAATGTCCCGGTGGGTGAGATCGGCCTGGCGGGGGAAGGCGGCGGACACCGCCGCCAGCTCCTCCTCGGCCACGTAGTCCTCCGTCTCCTGCCAGTGGGGGAGAAAGACGCACACGGTGCGCTCGGCGTCCTCGTAGCCCCCACAGAACCGATGCTTGGGGTGGCCGCAGGCGTCCAGCAGCAGCTCCACGCTGGCCCGCAGGGCGGGGGAGAGAAACTGGGTGGCGCAGGGGATGGACCGGGTGTCGGCACGCTGCATCTGGTCCAGGACCCGGGCCAGCTGGGTGCGCTGCTCCCCGTCCTTGGCGAATTTGTTTAATAGTTCGGTCTTATTCATACGGATACACTCTTCTGGGCGTTGTACAGCTGGGCGTACTCCCCGCCGCTCTGGAGCAGCTCCTGGTGGGTGCCCTCCTCCACAATCCGGTTGTCATCCACCACAATGATGCGGTGGGCGTTTCGGATGGTGGACAGCCGATGGGCGATGATGAGGGTGGTGCGGCCCTTTGCCAACTCGTCAAAGGCGCTTTGGATGCGGGCCTCGGTCACCGAGTCCAGAGCGGAGGTGGCCTCATCCAGAATGAGGATGGGGGGATTTTTCAGGAAAATCCGGGCAATGGACACCCGCTGTTTCTGGCCGCCGGAGAGCATGACGCCCCGCTCACCTACGTAGGTCTGGAAGCCGTCGGGCATGGCCATGATATCGTCGTAGATCTCCGCCCGCTTTGCCGCCTCCATAATTTCCTCCTGGGTGGCGTCGGGCTTGCCGTAGCGGATGTTGTCGTAGATGGTGCCGGCAAAGAGGAACACGTCCTGCTGGACGATGCCGATGTTCTGGCGCAGGGACTGCTGGGTGAGGTGGCGCACGTCCATGCCGTCCACCAGAATGCGGCCCCCGGTGACGTCATAGAAGCGGGGGATGAGCTGGCACAGGGTGGACTTGCCGCCCCCGGAGGGGCCCACCACCGCCACCGTCTCCCCCTGGGGAATGTGGATGGACACGTGGTCCAGCACGGTCTCCCCGTCCTCGTAGGAGAAGGACACGTCGTCCACCAGAATGTCGCCCTTGGCGGTGTCCATGTCCACGGCGTCGGGGGCGTCCTGCACCGCAGGCTCCACCCGCATCAGCTCCACAAACCGCTTGAAGCCTGCCATGCCGTTGAGGAACTGCTCCACAAAGGCGGCCAGCTTGCGCACGGGGGTGAGGAAGGTGGAGATATACAGAGCGAAGGTAATGAGGTCAATGTAGTTCATCTCACCCTGGAGGATGAACCAGCCGCCAGCGGTGATGGTGAGCACGTTCATGGCGGGCAGGGCGAACTCCAGCCCCGCCATATAGGTGGCCATGGCCTTGTAGTAGTCCCGCTTGGCTCCCTTGAACTGGTTGTTGGACTGCTGGAACTTCCGATTCTCCTGCTCCTCGTTGGCGAAGGCCTTGGCGGTGCGCATGCCGGAGATGGAGGACTCCAGCTGGCCGTTGATGCCCGCCATGTTCTGCTTGACCTGCACCGAGGCCTTCATCATCCGCCGACGCTGGAAGATGGTGAAGATCACAAACAGGGGCACCACGGCAAAGACGATAAGGGCCAGCTTCCACTGGATGGTGAGCATCAGGCAGAAGGCGCCGCCCAGAGTGATCACCGAGATGAACAGGTCTTCGGGGCCGTGGTGGGCCAGCTCGGTGATCTCGAACAGGTCGGTGGTGGCCCGGCTCATCAGTTGGCCGGTGCGGTTTTTGTCATAGAAGGAGAAGGACAGGTTTTGCATGTGTCCAAACAGGTCCCGGCGGATGTCCGCCTCAATGAGCACCCCCATCATATGGCCCAGATAGGTGACGATGTAGTACATCCCCGCCCGCAGCAGATAGGCCGCCAGCAGACAGCCCATGACCCCGAAGAAGGCCCCAAACAGGTTCTGGGGCAGCAGTTCCTGCATGGACAGCCGGGACAGGTAGGGGAAAGCCAGGTCGATCAGGGCGATGCCCAACGCACAGGCCATATCCAGCAAAAACAGGTGCAGGTGTGGCTTGTAGTAGGACAAAAAGATAGACACATGGCTTCTCTGAAATTTCATACGATCCACGATCATTCCTCCCATTAAAATCATATTAAATTAGTATACCTGAGGGGTTTGGGGTTGTCAATGCGGCGGACTGGGAGTATAATCATGACTTGCAAGGTAAAATTTGTGCAACCGTGATCAAATGGGCTCTGACGGACGGCGGGCCTGTGGAGAGGAGTGGTGTGTTTGGAACCCATTCAACTGACCTGGAAGCAGCGGGGGGAACTGTGGCTGCGTTTGGGCGTGCGGGCTGTGCTGTTGGTGCTGGCCCTACTGGCCCTGCGTTTTGGTGTGCTGCCGCTGCTGTCGTGGCTGAGCCCCTTTGTACTGGCCCTGGTTCTTTCCTGGATGCTCAATCCCCTGGTGCGCTGGCTGCAAAAGAAGCTGTCCATCTCCCGGGGCATCATCACCATGACGCTGCTCATTGTGGTGTTCGGCCTGGTGGGCGGCGTGCTATGGGCGCTGACCTGGATGGCCGTGGACCAGGTGCAGGCCCTGTTCCAGAACTGGGGCGGCATTGTGGACAGCGTGCTCACCAACCTGGACGAGGTGGTGGACTGGCTGGGCGGCTTCGGGGACCTGCTCCCCGGGGGAGCCTACAACGCCGGAGAGCGGCTGGCCCAGCTGGTGGAGACCTGGGTGCGGGACATTGACGTGTCCGGCTGGCTGAAGGTGGTGGCGGACCGGGCCCCCTCCCTGGTGGGCCAGGTGTCCTCCTTTGTGGTGGCCACCATCGTGTTTTTGATGGCCACTTACTTCATCACCGCCGACTATCCCCGGCTGCGGTTTTTCATCACCGACCGAGTGCCTGCCCCCGCCCGCAGCTTCTGCGGTGAGGTGCGGCGCATCTTCATGGAGGCCTTCGGCGGCTATCTGAAGAGCCAGCTGATTATCTCCTTTGTGGTGTTTCTCATCCTCTCCCTGGGCTTTTTCTTCATCGGGCAGTCCTACGGCCTGTTGCTGGCCCTGGGCTTTGCGGTGCTGGACTTCATCCCCATCATCGGCTCCGGCACCATCATGGTGCCCTGGGCGGTGGTGGATATCATCACCGGAAACTACACCCACGCCGCCCAGCTCATGATTATCTGGGGTATCATCGCCCTGTTCCGTCGCCTGGGCGAGCCCAAGATTCTGGGCGATCAGACGGGGCTGTCCCCCATCCTCTCCCTGGTGGGCATCTATGTGGGTATGCTCCTGGGGGGCGTGCTGGGCATGATCGTGGGCCCGCTGCTGCTGTTGGTGTTTATCAACCTGACTAAGCTGGGCATCTTCTCCCCCGTCATGGCAGACCTGTCCGCCGCTGCCTCCGACGTGGCCGCCATCCTGAAAAGCGGACACCGGAAATAAGAGAACAAATACTGCAACCAGACTCCCGAGTTCGGAGGAGGGTTGCAGTATTTTTTGCCCTTTTTCGATATTCTATTCGGGGCTCTGGTGGGTGCTCCGGTACTGGCTGGGGGTCTGGCCCTTCTTGCGGCGGAACAGGCGGGAGAAGTACAGGGAGTCCTCATACCCCACCGAGCGGGCAATGTTGGTGATGGTCAAATCCGAGTGGGTCAGCAGGGTGCAGGCCTGGCGGATGCGCACGTCCAGCAAATAGGCCTGGGGGGACATGCGCATCGAAAAAAACACTTCTCAGCCCGCCAGTGTGGAATCGGGTCGCCCTTTGACCCGATTATGCATGCAGCGGGCTGCATCCCCTCGAAAAAATGCTTGCATTTTTGAGAAGTAGCATTGCTGCAACAGGCCCTTGCCAATTTTTTGCGTTTGTTTATAATCAATTTGAATTCATGTCATAATCTGGACATAATTATTTAGTACCCTTTGTTCAGATCAAAAAACAAGGAGCGATCCATATGTTTGAAGAAAATAATAACAATCAGAACGGCTTCGACAACGGGTTCCAGCCTTTGGATTCCAACGGCTTTAACGGTGAGAATCAGAACCCCAAGTTCGTTCAGGGCAGCGGCCCCAATGACGACGGAGCTTACAGATATAGCTGGACGCCCAACGGCGAGAACAACGATACCGGTTCCAACTTCCATGTCAACCCCGCCCCCAAGCCCCCCAAGAAGAACGGGGCCACCCGAGTGGCAGCTCTGGTCCTGTGCTGTGCCCTGGTGGGCGGCGGCGCTGGCCTGGGCGGCGCTGCCCTCTATGACAGACTGGGCGGCGGCAGCTCCGATGGCACCACCATCTACCAGAACACCACCCAGGGCACCCAGGTGAATGTGCAGCAGGCGGACGGGGTCAAGGAGATGACCCTGGAGGAGATCTACGCCTCCTACGCCGACTCCTGCGTCAACGTCACCTGCCAAGTGACGGTGCAGCAGGGCTGGCAGCAGTACACCGGCACCTCCAGCGGCTCCGGCTTCATCCTCTCCGAGGACGGCTACATTGTCACCAACTACCACGTCATTGACGGGGCCAACGCCATCAAGGTGACCCTGAACAACGGCGAGGAGTACGACGCCACCCTCATCGGCGGCGAGGAGACCAACGACGTGGCCGTGCTGAAGATGGACGGCATCAGCGGCCTGAAGCCTGTGGTGCTGGGCGACTCCGACTCCCTGGTGGTGGGCCAGCAGGTATCCACCATCGGCAACGCTCTGGGCACCCTGTCCTTCTCTCAGACCTCCGGTCATGTCTCCGGTGTGGGCCGCTCCGTGACCATGAGCGACGGCACCATCATCAACATGATTCAGACCGACTGTGTCATCAACTCCGGTAACTCCGGTGGCCCCCTGTTTGACCAGTATGGCCGTGTGGTGGGCATCACCTCCGCCAAGTACTCCAACAACGGCGACACCAGCTCCGCCTCCATTGAGGGCATCGGCTTTGCCATCCCCATCAACGATGTCATTGATATGATCCAGGACTTCATCCAGTACGGCTATGTCACCGGTCGTCCCTCCATGGGCATCACCGCTGTGGAAGTCACCGAGGACTACGCCAAGGCCTTCGGTTGGCCCTCCGGTGTGTACGTCAACGCCGTCAATGAGGGCTCCTGCTCCGAGACCGCAGGCCTGAAGCAGGGCGATATCATCACCAAGCTGGGCGACACCGCTGTGACCACCGTGGCCGAGCTCAACGCCGCCAAGAACCAGTTCAAGGCCGGCGAGAGCACCACCCTGGAGGTGTACCGGTCCGGTGAGACCCTGACCCTCAACATCACCTTCGACGAGGAGAAGAACAACACCCAGAACAGCCAGACCCAGCAGGACCCCGCCCCCCAGCAGACTACCAGCATGCAGGACGGCTACTTTGATCCCTGGGACTACTACTTCGGCCACTAATCCGACACATCAAAACAGCAGCGAGAGGTTCCTCTCGCTGCTGTTTTTTTATCTCTGTAACATGGCCAGCTCTGCTTCCGCTTCCCGCCGATTGTCGGCGGAGAAGCAGAATTCTCCGTTGAAAAACACTTCTACATGACCTCTGACATACTCCAGCTCATACATGGCGGGACACTTCCTTTCAAGCCTGGGTTCAGGCGTTCTTCTTTGATGGTTGAAGTGTACCACAGAGAAAGTCCAATAAATAGGACTTTATTGCGCAGGAGGGGAGGGAGGCAGAACGAAAAATGAATAATGAAGAATGTATAATGAATAATTATGGTGTGCCTGCGGCACGGATTTTCATATGCAGGGTGTAGGGGAGGGGCTTGCCCCTCCCGAATGTCTCAGGGCAAAGCCAGGGAAGCAGCGGGCCGGGCAAGCCCGGCCCCTACGACGTTCTACCAGGGGGGCGGTGGTGTCACCCGGCGGTGGCTAAGACACCGCTCTGCCAGAGTAGGCCCGGACGTAGGCACCGCCTAGCCGTAGGGCCAGCTGCCCAGAGTGGCCTGGGTTGGTGGCAGTGACAGGAGAATAGCAGGAGTGACGGGCCGAAAAGCAACTGGACGCAGTTCCAGCCTGGTACCCCAGGGAGGTCCTTAGGGGGGAACGCCCTAAGCGGGTTTTGGTTCCTTTTGGCCGTGCAAAAGGAACCCCAAGCGGGGAGCGTCCCCACCAGGCTGGCTACCCTGAAACTAGGCTATGTAGAAGGTGAGTCCCTCTGCCTACGCCACAAAAGCACAAGCCCCTGGCTCTCGTGAGAGAGTCAGGGGCTTGTTTGTCATTGAAGTATGACCGATTAGCGCAGGTTGAAGAAAGCGTCGCGGCCCAGGTACTGAGCGGCATCGCCCAGCTCCTCCTCGATGCGGAGCAGCTGATTGTACTTGGCAACACGGTCGGTGCGGCTGGGAGCGCCGGTCTTGATCTGGCCAGCGTTGAGAGCCACGGAGATGTCAGCGATGGTGGTGTCCTCGGTCTCGCCGGAACGGTGAGAGACGACGGCGGTGTAGCCAGCGCGGTTAGCCATCTGGATGGCGTCCAGGGTCTCGGTCAGGGTGCCGATCTGGTTGACCTTGATCAGGATGGCGTTGGCAACCTTCTTCTCAATGCCGGTGGACAGACGGGACACGTTGGTCACGAACAGGTCGTCGCCAACCAGCTGGACGCGGTCGCCGATGGCCTTGGTGAGCATGCCCCAGCCTTCCCAGTCGTTCTCGCCCATGCCGTCCTCCAGGGAGATGATGGGGTAGTTGTCGGCGAACTTCTTCCACATGTTGACCATCTGCTGCTTGGTCATGGTCTTCTTGGCCTTGGGCAGGTCGTAGCAGCCGGTCTCCTCGTTGTACCACTCGGACACGGCGGCGTCGATGGCGATCATGAAGTCCTCGCCGGGCTTGTAGCCGGCCTTCTCGATGGCCTGGACGATCACCTTCAGAGCGTCCTCGTCCTTCTTCAGGTTGGGAGCGTAGCCGCCCTCGTCACCCACGCCAGCGGCGGGAGTGCCATTCTCCTTCAGAACGGTCTTCAGGGTGTGGAACACCTCGGCGCAGCGGCGCAGAGCCTCACGGAAGGAGGGAGCGGACACGGGCATGATCATGAACTCCTGGATGTCCACGTTGTTGGTGGCGTGAGCGCCGCCGTTGAGGATGTTCATCATGGGCATGGGCAGGATCTTGGCGTTCACGCCGCCAATGTAGTTGTACAGGCTGGTGCCCAGGGACTGAGCAGCGGCCTTGGCGCAGGCCAGAGAAGCGCCCAGAATGGCGTTGGCGCCCAGACGGGTCTTGTTGGGGGTGCCGTCCAGGTCGATCATGGCCTTATCAATGGCGGGCTGATCCAGAACGTTCATGCCGATCAGAGCCTCAGCAATCTCGGTGTTGACGTTGGCAACAGCCTTCTCCACACCCTTGCCCATGTAGCGGCTCTTGTCGCCGTCACGCAGCTCGCAGGCCTCGTAGATACCAGTGGAAGCGCCGGAGGGCACAGCAGCACGGCCCACGGTGTTGTCCTCCAGGACCACCTCAACCTCAACGGTGGGGTTGCCGCGGGAGTCCAGAATTTCGCGAGCGACGACGTCAACGATTTCGATCATGTTTTTCATGGGAATCAATCTCCTTTCAAATCGTAGAGAATGTTATCTTCAGGTGGGCAGTCCCTAGAGGGCCTGCCCGCCGGATAACCACATCAGGGTGGTGCTTAGTGGACGATCAGGGTCTCACCGGTCATCTCTTCGGGTTTGCTGAGGCCCATGAGGTCCAGCATGGTGGGAGCCAGGTCGGCCAGGCGGCCGTCACGCAGCTTCACGTCCGCACCCACCAGGCAGCAGGGCACCAGGTTGGTGGTGTGGGCGGTGAAGGGGGTGCCGTCCTCGGACAGCATGTGCTCGGCGTTGCCGTGGTCGGCGGTGATGATAGACACGCCGCCCATGGCAGCAGTGGCAGCCACAACCTTGGCCACGCCAGTGTCCACGGCCTCGGCGGCCTTCACAGCGGCGTCAAACACACCGGTGTGGCCCACCATGTCGCAGTTGGCGTAGTTGAGGATGATGACATCATACTTGCCGCTCTCGATGCGCTTGACGCACTCCTCGGTGACCTCGGCAGCGCTCATCTCGGGCTGCAGGTCGTAGGTAGCAACCTTGGGGGAGGGGATCAGGCAGCGATCCTCGCCGGGGAAGGTCTGCTCCACGCCGCCGTTGAAGAAGAAGGTGACGTGAGCGTACTTCTCGGTCTCAGCAATGCGCAGCTGGGTGCGGCCCATGCGGGAGATATACTCGCCGAAGATGTTGGACAGCTTCTCACGGGGGTAGGCCACCACCACGTTGGGCATGGTGGCGTCATACTCGGTGGTGCACACGTACTGCACGTGGAAGAAGCCCTTCTTGCGCTCAAAGCCGGTGAACTCGGGGTCCACGAAGCTGCGAGTGATCTCGCGAGCGCGGTCAGGACGGTAGTTGTAGAAGATGATGGAGTCGCCCTCGCCGATCTCGGCGCCCTTGGTGCACACCACGGGCTCCATGAACTCGTCGGTGACACCCTTGTCATAGGACTCCTGCACAGCCTGAGCGGCATCGGCGCAGAAGGGAGCCTCACCGTAGACCATGGCCTGATAGGCGCGCTCCACGCGCTCCCAGCGGTTGTCACGGTCCATGGCGTAGAAGCGGCCCATGACGGTGGCGATCTGGCCCACGCCCAGCTCCTTCATCTTGGCCTGGAGCTGCTCGACGTAGCTCTTGCCGGAGGAGGGGGGCACGTCACGGCCGTCCAGGAAGCAGTGAACATAGACCTTGGTCAGGCCACGCTCCTTGGCCATCTTCAGCAGAGCGAAGAGGTGGGTGATGTGGGAGTGCACGCCGCCGTCGCTGAGCAGGCCGTACAGGTGCAGGGCAGTGCCCTTCTCCTTGCAGGCGTCCATGGCACCCACGTAGGCAGCGTTCTGGAAGAAGGTGCCCTTCTCAATGTCCAGAGAGATGCGGGGCAGGTCCTGGAACACCACGCGGCCAGCGCCGATGTTGGTGTGGCCCACCTCGCTGTTACCCATCTGGCCGTCGGGCAGGCCCACGTCCAGGCCGGAGGCGGACAGGCAGCAACGGGGATTCTCAGCGAAAATCTTGTCCAGATTGGGGGTCTTGGCGGCGGC
This sequence comes from Pseudoflavonifractor sp. An176, assembly GCF_002160435.1. Lineage (NCBI taxonomy): Bacteria > Bacillati > Bacillota > Clostridia > Eubacteriales > Oscillospiraceae > Pseudoflavonifractor > Pseudoflavonifractor sp. An176. The sequence continues at coordinate 30,669 of NZ_NFKO01000014.1, forward strand.
AATGGCGTTGTCTCCGGGCTTGTTCTGGCAGGAGGAGATGCCGAAGCCGTCCATGATGATGAGAGTAGTAGGAGTTTTCATGACTAAGCCTCACTATTTCAAATTGTTTGGCAATGCGCCTATCCGCACGCTTCTTGTTGTCACGTTCGGATTGGACGCATGGCCGGGCCCCTAAGTCCGACGACTCCGGGCAAACCCAGAACGGAAGGTACACCGTTCTTGGGCTTTGCCCATCCGCTCTGGGCTTAGCGGCCCTATGCGTCTATCCTTACGCTTCCTGTTGTCACGCTCGGATTGGACGCATGGCCGGGCCTCTAAGCCCGCCGACTCCGGGCAAACCCGGTGCGGTCAGTGCGCCGCCCCTGGGCTTTGCCCATCCGCTCTGGGCTTAGCGACCCTATGCGTCTATCCTTACGCTTCCTGGTTAGCAGCGTTGATGATAGCCATGAAGTCGTCGGGCTTCAGGGCAGCGCCGCCGATGAGGCCGCCGTCGATGTCGGGCTGAGCCAGCAGCTCAGCGGCATTCTTGGCGTTCATGGAGCCACCGTACTGGATGGTGACGGCACGGGCCACGCGGGCGCCGTACAGCTTGCGGATTACGCCACGGATGTGGGAGCACACAGCGCCAGCCTGCTCGGCAGTGGCGGTCTTGCCGGTGCCGATGGCCCAGATGGGCTCGTAGGCGATGACCACGCGGCGCACCTGGCTCTCAGTCAGGCCAGCCAGAGCGATCTTCACCTGATAGGTGATCAGCTCCTCGGTGACGTCCAGCTCGCGCTGCTCCAGGCTCTCGCCCACGCACACGATGGGACGCAGACCGGCCTCCAGGGCGGCGTGGACCTTCTTGTTGACGGTCAGGTCGGTCTCGTTGTAGTACTGACGGCGCTCGGAGTGGCCGATGATGACGTACTTAGCGCCCACTTCCTTGAGCATCTCCACGGTGACCTCACCGGTGAAAGCACCGGAGGCCTCGTAGTGGCAGTTCTCGCCGCCGATGGCCAGACGGGTGTCCTTGAACAGCTTCACGGCGCCGGGGATGTTCACAGCGGGAACACACAGCACCACTTCGCACCACTTGTGCTTGCCCAGCTGGGGCTTGATGGCCTCGGCGTAGGCGCGGGTCTCGGACAGGGTCTTGTTCATCTTCCAGTTGCCGGCGATGATGGTCTTACGATATTTCAGGTTCATAAGATTGAGTCGTCCTTTCTGTATAAATGTGGAGGGGTGAGGGGCTCACCCCTCCACAAATGGGATGCGATATGGGGAGATTACTTGTCGAGCAAGCAGGCAACACCGGGCAGCTCCTTGCCTTCCAGGAACTCCAGGGAGGCGCCGCCGCCGGTGGAGATGTGGGTCATCTTGTCGGCGAAGCCCAGCTGAGCCACAGCAGCAGCGGAGTCGCCGCCGCCCACGATGGTGATGGCGTTGGTCTCGGCCAGAGCCTTGGCCAGAGCGCGGGTGCCCTCAGCGAAAGCGGGGAACTCGAACACGCCCATGGGGCCGTTCCAGATCACGGTGCCGGCGTCCTTCACGGCGTCGGAGAACAGAGCGATGGTCTTGGGGCCGATGTCCATGCCCATGCGGTCGTCGGGAATGGCCATGGTGTCCACCAGCTCGGGAGTGGCGTCAGCGGAGAACTCAGCAGCGCACAGAGTGTCCACGGGCAGCAGGAACTTCACGCCCTTCTCCTTGGCCTTGGCCATCATCTCCTTGCAGTAGTCCAGACGGTCCTCCTCCAGCAGGGAGGTGCCCACGGTGCCGCCCATAGCCTTGATGAAGGTGTAGGCCATGCCGCCGCCGATGATGATGGTGTCAGCGATGTCCAGCAGGTTGTTGATGACGCCGATCTTGGAAGAGACCTTGGCGCCGCCCAAAATGGCAACCAGAGGACGCTTGGGGTTGGCCAGAGCGCCGCCCATGATCTCCAGCTCCTTCTCGATCAGGAAGCCGGACACGGCGGGCAGGTAAGCGGCCACGCCAGCGGTGGAGGCGTGAGCGCGGTGCACGGTGCCGAAAGCGTCGGACACATACACCTCGGCCATATCAGCCAGAGCCTTAGCAAACTCAGGATCGTTCTTCTCCTCGCGGATGTCGAAGCGGAGGTTCTCCAGCAGCATGATCTGACCGGGCTGGAGAGCAGCGGCCTTGGCCTTGGCGTCCTCACCGATGGTGTCGTTGGCGAAGATGACCTCGCAGCCCAGCAGCTCGCTCAGGCGCTTGGCAACAGGAGCCAGAGTCAGGGACTCCTTCCGCTCGCCCTTGGGCTTGCCCAGGTGAGAGCAGGCGATGACAGCAGCGCCCTGCTCCAGCAGGTACTTCAGAGTGGGCAGAGCAGCCACGATACGCTTGTCGTCAGTAATGGCACCGGTGGCCTTGTCCTGGGGGACGTTGAAGTCGCAGCGGCACAGCACCTTTTTGCCCTTTACATCCAGATCCTTGACAGTCTTTTTGTTGTAGTTCATGTTCAGGCTCCTTTCAAAGTAACAGGGAAAATATTACCTTAATGGTATATAAAATTGGGTTGCAGGGTGGGGAACACCCTGCGCTTTCGCAATCCCATTGCGAACAAAAATCATCCGTCCTCAGCCATACTGCCTGTCCCAGACAGACCAGGGAAGCCCTGCTGTTTCAGGCCACCCCCACAAAACCTGTTTTGTGGGGACCCCCGAGGATTTCATATGCGCAGGCCGGAAGTGAATTCCGTCCTGCTCCGCCGCACCAGCGGCGGCCCGCCGGGGGCGGGCTTACTCGGCCTGGGACATCGAGCCTTTCCCGGACAAGCCGGGAAAGCCCTGCTGTTTCAGGCTACCCCCACAAAACCTGTTTTGTGGGGACCCCCGAGGATTTTATATGCGCAGGCCGGAAGTGAATTCCGTCCTGCTCCGCCGCACCAGCGGCGGCCCGCCGGGGGCGGGCTTACTCGGCCTTGGCCATCGAGCCTTTCCCGGACAAGCCGGGAAAGCCTTGCTGTTTCAAGGCCTCGTAGGTGAGGATGGCCACCGAGTTGGACAGATTCAGGCTTCTGGCATCCTCCCGCATGGGGATGCGGATGCAGCGGTCCCGGTAGCGCTCCCGCAGCCACTGGGGCAGTCCGGCGGTCTCTTTGCCGAAAAACAGCCAACAACCGTCGGAAAAGGACACATCAGAGTAGTCCCGGGGCGCTTTTGTGGTGGCCAGCCACAGTTCGGGCTGGGGATGTTGGGAGAAAAAGTCGTCCAAATCGCGGTATACCGTCAACTCCACCATAGGCCAGTAATCCAGTCCGGCCCGGCGCACGGCTTTTTCACTGATGTCGAATCCCAGAGGTTCGATCAAATGCAAATGGCAGCGGGTGGCTGCACAAGTGCGAGCGATATTTCCGCAATTCTGTGGAATTTCAGGTTCCACCAAAACAATATTGACCATAATCTCCTCCTTCAACCATGGACATTATATTCGTTTATGAACCAAATTACAAGAGAAAAAATGGGGAAAACAGCAAAAAAAATAACTTTTTTTCGAGCCAAAGAAAAAACTATGAAAATCGCATAAAATAGTGGATTTTTTAACAATACATATTTTAACTATTGATAAAATTTAACAAAAATATAGATTTTACATTTTGCAAGATATTTACTGAAAATGGAAAGTGAAAAATTTTGTGCAGACAGGGAACTTTTTGCCCCCCTCATGCGTCCAAGTGTACGGCGAGGACAGGGAGGCCTGACCCGCCGGAGAATATAAGAAAACATATAAAGTAAGGAGAACTGCAACATGTTGAAGAAGATCGTGACGCTTGCTATGGCCGCCATGATGGCCGTCGCCCTGGTTGCCTGCGGCAACACCGCCGCTAAGCCCACCGCCACTCCCGAGCCCGTGGACCTGGCCGCCTTTGCGGAGAAGTACGTCTCCGAGCAGTTGATGCCCCCCCTGCTAGACACCAACGAGGACATGGGCAAGCAGATTCTGGACACCAGCTACGCTGGCCTGAGCGACCTGGACCTGGAGCAGTGCCTGCCCTACGTGTCCATGATGAGCATCAACAACACCGAGATGGTGCTGGTGCAGACCAAGAACGCCGATGACGTGGCCAAGGTCAAGGAGATCTTCCAGGCCCGCATTGACAACATGCTCAACGGCGGCACCTTCTACCCTGAGACCATTGAGATCTGGCAGAACAACGCCGAGATCGTGGAGAAGGGCAACTATGTGGCCCTGGTGGTGAGCACCGACAAGGACGCCATCGTGGAGGCGTTCAACGGCCTGTTTGCCTAATTGTTCCGGTCAACCGCCTGTTGCGCCCTCACAATTTGAGCATTTGGCAGAAATTTAGCCAGGCTACCCAACAGGCCCACACGGGGTGTTGCATTTGGCAGCACCCCGTGTTACCTTATAAAGAGCGATTTTGTCAACTGAGGTGACTGCCGTGGTATTCTCTACCCCTTATTTTTTGTTCTTATATCTGCCCATGGTGCTGCTTTTGTACTATATTTCTCCTTTGAAGTGGAGAAATCTGGTGCTGATGGTGGTAAACCTGATTTTTTACGGCTGGGGCGAGCCGGTGTATATCATCATCATGCTGGTCAACATCACCGCCAACTATGCATTTGGCCTGGTGGTGACCCGATGCAAACAAAGGGAAAACCAGCGGGGGGCCAAGATTGCTGTGGCTCTTTCCGTGGTGTTCAACCTGGCTTTGCTGGGCTTTTTCAAGTACTGGGACTTTATTGCCGGGTCTCTGGCCAGTCTGGGGCTGGACGTGATGCCCCAGCTGGGGCTGGAGCTGCCCATCGGCATCTCCTTCTATACCTTCCAGACCATGAGCTATACCATTGACGTGTACCGGGGGGACTCCCGGGTGCAGAAGAACCTCATCACCTTTGGCACCTTCGTCACCTTGTTTCCACAGCTCATTGCCGGGCCTATTCTCCAGTATAAGGACCTGGACGCCCAGCTGGAGCAGCGGGACCACACCGCGGAGCGGTTTGCCCTGGGTGTGCAGCGGTTTTGCGTGGGTCTGGCCAAAAAGGTGCTGCTGGCCAACAACCTGGGCAAGCTGTGGGACGTGTATCTGGCCACACCGGGGGCGGAGCTGACCACCCTGGGAGCATGGCTGGGCATTGTTGCCTTCTCTCTCCAGCTGTACTTTGACTTCTCCGGTTATTCGGACATGGCCATCGGCCTGGGTCGGATGCTGGGCTTTGAGTTTATGGAGAACTTCAACTATCCCTATATCTCTAAATCCGCCACCGAGTTCTGGCGGCGGTGGCACATTTCCCTGGGCAACTGGTTCCGGGATTATCTGTATATCCCCCTGGGGGGCAACCGGGTGGGCAAGGGCCGATTGATGTTCAACCTGCTCATCGTGTGGGCCGCCACCGGCATCTGGCACGGGGCCAGCTGGAACTTCCTCATCTGGGGCCTATACTATTTCGTCTTTATCATGCTGGAAAAGCTGTGGCTGGGCAAGTATCTGAAAAAAGCCCCCGCTGTGCTGACCCACCTCTACGGCATCTTCGTGGTGGTGGTGGGCTGGGCCATCTTCGCCGTGGAGGACTTCACCGCCATGGGCCTCTATCTCAAGGCCATGTTCGGCATTGGCGTGAGTCTGGTGAATGGGGATGCCCTGTACTACCTCTTCAACTACCTGCCCATGCTGGTGGTGGCCTGTGTGGCCGCCACCCCCTTGGCCGCCAAGGTGTGGCACAAGATTCCCGCCAAGGTGTGGAAGCCCGCCCTGCCGGTGCTGGTGTGCCTGGCCCTTGTGGTGGCCACCGCCTACCTGGTGGACGGCACCTACAATCCCTTCCTCTATTTCCGATTCTAAGGAGGTGAACCGCTGTGAGTAAAAAGTATGCTGCATTCATTACCGCTCTCTTCTGCGTGTTCATCTTTGGCTTTGGGGCGGCGCTGCTGATTTCCCCCGACCGGGACTTCTCCCAGCAGGAGAACCGCTATCTGGCCAAGTTCGAGGCCCCCACTCTGTCCACCTTGAAGTCCGGCGAGTTTATGAAGGACTTTGAGCAGTACGTCATCGACCAGTTCCCCCTGCGGGACGGCTGGATTCAGCTCAAGGCTTGGTGCGAGCGGCTGGTGGGCAAGCAGGAGAACAACGGAGTCTACCTGGGCACCGACGACGGACAGACCCTCTTTGCCCAGTACACCAAGCCCTCTGCGGAGGACCTGGCCCGTCGGGTGGGCTACGTCAACCAGCTGGGGGCCAATGTGGACGTGCCCGTGTACTTCGCCCTCATCCCGGACAAGAGCTACGTGTGGGCCGACCGCCTGCCCCACCGGGCACCTCTGGTGGACGACGGGTCCACCATTCAGGAGTCCATGGACCTCACCGGGGAGGACGTGACGGACATTGACCTGCGGGATGCCTTCAGCGGGGACGATGTGTTCTACCGCACCGACCACCACTGGAGCCTCTTCGGAGCCTTCCAGGGCTATGAGGCCCTGACCCAGGCCATGGGCGTGGAGACGGTGACCCCGGAAGGAGAGCCCACCCGAGTGAGCGACTCTTTCTACGGCACCACCTACTCCTCCAGCGGAGCGGGCTGGGTGAAACCCGACGAGATCTACACCTGGGTCAGCGAAGAGGGCATCACCGTGACGGCCTATCCCAAGGGCCAGCCTGAGCCCGGGGTGTTGTACGACAAGAGTTATTTGGAGAAAAAGGACAAGTACTCCATGTTCCTGGGGGGCAACAAGCCTCTGGCCGTGTTGGAAAATCCCCAGGCCCAGGGCGGCAAGCTGCTGGTGATTCGGGACTCCTACTCCGACGCTCTGGCCCCCTTCCTGGCCCAGAGCTACCAAGAAGTGCACCTGTTTGACGTGCGCTACAACCTCAACTCGGTGCAGCAGTACGTGGAGGAGAACCACATCGACCAGGTGTTGGTGCTCTTCTCCGCCTCCAACTTCTCCACCGAGTCTAACCTCTTTGTCATGGGCCGCTAAAAACCCCATAGAATTGTCTGACGCACAGTCCGCCATTTTGGACTGTGCGTCAGTGTTTTGATATATGAGAGAACACCCCGGGTCAGGGTGGCGGTCAAAGCTGGTGTTGGCACATCCGCAGCAGCTGCCGCGTGAATAAACCGATTTGCGGTTTATTCAGCAGACATTACTATAGAGACAGTGTAACAGGTATATGGAGGGGTATGCGCACCCTGCTGGAGCAAATGCTGGAGCTGGCCAAGGGGGACGCATCTGGGCCACCAGCAAGCACGGGGTGAACACCTTTTCGGTGGAGCTGACCATGGCGTAGGAGTGTAGTTGCTACAGCTTGAGAGAAAAGAATCGAAGCCCATGCAGACCATAGACATGGTCTGCATGGGCCAGACTGTCGAAAAAGCTCACGTCAATGCAAGAAGGGCAGATGATCTTGCATCGTCAAAAAGCCCTCGGCAGAGTTTTTCCATCCGAGGATGGAAAAATAAATCAAAATCTGTTTTTTTCGGGGACATGAGCATCGAAAAAAACACATCTCAGCCCGCCAGTGTGGAATCGGGTCGTCCTTTGACCCGATTCTGCGCGCAGCGGGCTGCATCCCCTCGAAAAAATGCTTGCATTTTTGAGAAGCGTGTCGAACTTTTTCGACACGCTCGAAGCCCATGCAGGCCATAGACATGGTCTGCATGGGCTTCTTTCATGGTTGTCCGGCATCTGCCAGCAGCCCGTCTTCGATGTGAAGTACCCGGCGGCACTGCTGCGCAATGTTCTTGTCATGAGTGACCAAGAGAATGGTGACCCCGGTGTGTGACAGGGCGGAAAACAACTCCATAATCTCTCCTGCTGTTTTCTGGTCTAGGGCTCCGGTGGGCTCATCGGCTAAGAGAAGCTTTGGGTGATTGATGATGGCCCTGGCAATGGCCACCCGCTGCTTCTGTCCGCCGGAGAGCTGGGAGACCAGCGTGTTGAGCTTGGACTCCAAACCTACTTGGGTTAGTACCTCCTGAACCCGTTGTTTGCGCTGGGAATAAGAGAGGTGGGCAGATTGGTCGAAATATAGAGGTAAGGCTACATTTTCTATGACGGTCCGCTGGGGCAGAAGTCCGAATTCCTGAAGGACAATGCCGATGTACTGGTTTCGAATCCTGGCCCGCTTGCGTTCGTTGAGGGTGGAGACCTCTTGACTGTCCAGATAGTATCGGCCGCTGGTGGGGACATCCAAACAGCCGAGAATATGCAGCAGCGTACTTTTTCCGGAGCCGGAGGTTCCAACGATGGCACAGAACTCTCCTTCCGAAATGTCCAGACAAATTCCCCGAAGAGCTTCCACCTGGGCCTGTGTATTCGGAGCATATGTTTTAGTCAATGATTCCAGATGTATCAGCGCCATTCTTGCCACCTTCTGATGATATCGATGGGCTGCTGCCGATGCATGCTTCTCCATGTCAGTGTCATGGGGAGGCCAAACAGGGCGAGCAGCAAAAGCGTGGATGTTACCATAGTCGTTCCTTGCAGTGCACGACGCCAAGAGAGAAAGAGGCAGGATACGGCAACTGCACCCGCGACAAGGATCAGGTCGCTTCCTGCCTGTATGAGCATGCAGCTTCGCCAGTTCGCCCCACAGAGGTAATACAAGGCATAGGTGCGGAGCTGTCGGTGTATGGAAAGGTAGATTTGCACGGAAAAGCCGATGATACACAGCAACAGCATGGCTCCACACATGAGTATGGATCGGTGCATAGCTAACATGGAGGACAGCAAATATTCGTCCAGACTAGCTTGGGCGGTGAAGACGGTACCTGTGGTGTTCAGCGCAGCATCGCCCCCCTCTTGGGACAGATACAGGTATATACCCGTAGGCTGAAACCAGGATGCCGACTCCGGGGTACATACCAACAGCATGGAGGTTGGCTGACGCTCCACAGGGGTGATCGTCCCCATGGCGAAGGGGAGTACCGGCATCCAGTCTCCCTCCAAAACCCCGGCCACTGTCACCTCCAGCGTTTGGGCCGATACACCCCATAACTCCAGCTCTAACTGACTGCCTAGGGGGTACTGCTGGGCCAAACTACGGGAAATATAGGCCTGCGTTTTCTGGGGGGTGGCCGGGAGTTGAGAGACAAAGGGGAGTGACAGGGAATCCAGCGTTTCCTGAGATATGGGCTGACACAGGACGGACTGATCCAGGACCGGGTCGTAGCAACTGTCGGACTGTAACACTTGGCCGCAGTCAAGAAAGCTCTCTAGAGGCTCGGCTGCGGGCGTATCGGTCCACATCAAGTTGCTTACTCCCATACGTTGTGCCCAATAAGCCGTTTGCAGCGTGGGAAGCAGCCGCACCATCAAAATATTGCAGGAGACAAGTACCAGTGCCATTTGTATCATCAGTTTTAGGGCATGTCTAGGATGGTCCATGAGGCTGGCCCACATTTGTCCAAACATACATTCACCCCCTGTGAAGCACTGCTGCGCAGCGCAGGATACGGCCCCAAAACCATGCCAGTATGGACAGAGACAGAACATACACGGCAGTGGCAGCGATAACGTACACCGGGCTTATGGGCTGGAAGAAATGCAGCCACGCCCGCAGAGGGTATGCGGCATGGTACAGAATGGCCCCCACGCCATATCCGGCAAAGATCAGAAGGATGATAGGTAGCCAAAAATTCATGCGGAGCATGCCTGGTGGAATGCCGCAGATGCGGTAAATGATGAACTCGTAGCTTCTCCGCCGCAACAACTCACCAAACAGCTCATGGGACACCAGCAAACAACAGGACAGAAGTAGGATACACAGGATGAAATCGGTGAGCAGTGTATTCATATCCATCTGGGAGAAGGCGTCAGCCTGACATTGGGGAGCTGCGTCGAGAGAAACCAGAAGACTCACCCAGGCTTGTCGATCCGAATGGGGTAGGGGATGCGGGAAGGTGACTGTGGAGACATTCAGGGCCAAAACTGAGCTGTGCAATGCCAAAGCATAGGGGGCATAGAGGTCTGTTCCGCGGCAGAGGCCCACCACCCGGAGAGATTCTCCGCCCAGGAACATAGTGGAATCCGGGGGATAGACTTTGCCCAGAGAACTGTTCTCCCCCAGTACCACCACAGCGGCGCCGTGTTCCAGTTCCTCCTGGGAAAACCAGCGACCCTGGACCAGTTCTGGCGTTGCAGGTTCCGAATCCACCGTAAGTATATCGCTACGGGTATTGTCTAGAATGGCTACAGCTTGGAAGGAGGTGGAGGTCTCCGGGCTGAGGTCGATAGTTGCCTGGGAGGACAAAGAGAGATTGGACACGGATGTTACCGTCCCAAAGGATTGATGAAAGAGCACTTCGTCCAACTTCTGATTTCTCTGACTGGGTTGGGGGATGGGGAGTAGATTCAAGTTCCATACCCGCTCCGCTTTGGCCAGAGCGGAGGAGTCCTGGATGGCATTTTCCAGAGCTGTTAACAGCAACAGCATGGATGTTACGGTGACAGCGAGGGTCACCAGAAGAAGGAGAAGAAAGCGCCATTCTCGGCGGAAAAAGTACAAAGTCCAACGAATGCTTTGAGTCATATCAGCACCCAATCTCCAAACGCTCACCTAAAGCGGGCCAAAGGCGAAGAATGAGCCGCCCCACACACCAACCGATGAGCATAGCAACGACAAAATAAATCAAATCGATTCCGGTAATCGTGTACCAAGTCCGGGTAAGAAGAATGATGATGGTCCAGTGTACCAGGTAGTAGGCCACGAATATTCCAGTATACAGGAGAAAACGAGTGATCCTTCTAGGAGGTCGTAACATCAGGGTCAGCAGAACTCCGGGCAAAAGGGCAGGGAGGAAGAACCGATTGGCCTCCTGAATTTCCAACATATAACTGGGATGCTCGAGGAGGGTGAGTAGGTTTTCCTTAAAGTATGGGAAAAAGACCTGGGAATAATTAGGGAATTGAGCCAGGGGATCCTCCATTCCAAGGGGGAAGTCAAGAAGCGCAGAACAGCTAGCCTGGTACATAGTTAACACTAAGGCGGCCATGCCGACCACCCGCAGCCGATTCTGGGTTCTTTTATATTCTCGTATACAGAAGAACAGGAGAAATACCCCGCAGATCATGTGGGTAATCAGCCCACGGCCCAAATATGTATAGGTGACAGGCATGAGAAAAGACCCCCTTATGACAAAAATCAGCCAGCTTGAGCAAAGAGGTGGATGTTACCTCGGTATGTGTAGCTTCCGGTATTGATAGACCGAGTGGAGTAGGCGAAGGCGTGAGAGGCCAACATTCCTGCCAAGAGAAGGCTGGCGATCACTTTACTTGCGACGGATGCTCTTTTATTCGTAAATGTGCTCCTTTCTGTGATTGTAAATGACTCCAAACTGCTCTAAAAAGTGTCTGTAGGAATTATACATAGGAATCACCTCATATGCCCTATAAATTTGGATGCTTTAACAAATTATACCATGGAGCAGAGAGGAAGTAAAGGGCAATTTTTGATAGAAAATATTGTCTAACTTTTGGGGGTCACTTCAGTTCGGTTCTGCATCGTCTCAGATGGGGAAAAAACACAAGTTTACCAAGAAAAATAAATGATCTTTTATGGGTAAAAAGCCCTCGGCAGAGTTTTCCCGCCCGGGGGCGGGAAAATAAATTGAAATCCGTTTTTTTCGGGGACATGTGCATCGGAAAAAACACCTCTCAGCCCGCCAGTGTGGCCTTGGGTCGTCCTTTGACCCAAGGGTGCATGCAGCGGGCTGCAACTTTTTCCGAAATATGCTTGCATATTTCGGAGGGCTATCCGCCCAAGTAAGCCTTCTTTACGGATTCATCATTGAGCAGCTGGGCGCCCGTGCCAGTGGAGACAATCTTGCCCGTCTCCAGCACGTAGGCCCGGTCGGCCACGGACAGGGCCATCTGGGCGTTCTGCTCCACCAGCAAAATGGTGGTGCCCGCCTTGTGGAGATTGCGGATGATGTCAAAGATCTGTTCCACCAGGATGGGGGCCAGACCCATGGACGGCTCGTCCAGCATCAGCAGCTTGGGGTTGGACATGAGGGCTCGGCCCATGGCCAGCATCTGCTGCTCGCCGCCGGACAGGGTGCCCGCCACCTGACGGCGGCGTTCGCTCAGGCGGGGGAACAGCTCATAGGCCCGTTCCAGACCACCTGCCACGGTGGACTTGGGCTGGCTGTAAGCGCCCATCTCCAGGTTCTCCTCCACCGTCATCTGGAGGAAGACCCGGCGTCCCTCGGGGACCTGGGCCAGGCCCTTGCCCACCAGCTTGTGGGCGGGGTGGCCCATGATATTCTCCCCCATAAACTCAATGGAGCCGGTGCGGGAGTGGAGCAGGCCGGAGACGGTCTGCAAGGTGGTGGTTTTACCCGCCCCGTTGGCGCCAATGAGGGTGACGATCTCGCCGTCATTGACCTCAAAGGACACTCCCTTGATGGCGTGGATGGCGCCGTAATAGACGTTGATGTCGTTGACCTTCAGCATGGTCTTAGCCCTCCTTCTGTTTGCCCAGATAGGCCTCGATGACCACCGGGTTGTTCTGAATCTCCTCGGCGGTGCCCTTGGCGATGATCTGGCCGAAGTTGAGCACGCAGATGCCCTCGCAGATACCCATGACCAGGTTCATGTCGTGCTCAATGAGCATGATGGCAATGTGGAAGGTGTCGCGGATTTTCACGATGTTTTCCATCAGCTCCACCGTCTCGGAGGGGTTCATGCCCGCCGCCGGTTCGTCCAGCAGCAGCAGAGAGGGGTTGGTGGCCAGGGCCCGGACGATCTCCAGCCGCCGCTGGGCACCGTAGGGGAGGGAGCCAGCCTTGTGACCCGCCAGATCCTGCATGTCGAAGATGGACAGCAGCTCCATGGCGCTCTCGTGGGCCATTTTCTCCTGTTTCCAGTAGTTGGGCAGGCGGAGGATGCCGGACAGGGCATTGTATCGGGTCTGGTTGTGGAGGCCAATCTTCACGTTGTCCTCCACGGACAGGTTGTTAAACAGCCGGATGTTCTGGAAGGTACGGGCGATGCCCATGCGGTTGACCTGGGCGGGAGTCTTTCCGGCGGTGTCCATGCCGTCCACCAGAATGGTGCCCCGGGTGGGGTGGTAGACCTTGGTGAGCAGGTTGAACACGGTGGTCTTACCGGCGCCGTTGGGGCCGATGAGTCCGGCGATCTCGGTGCGGCCCACGGTGATGTTGAAGTCCTTCACCGCTGCCAGACCGCCAAAGTCGATGCCCAAGTGGCTGCACTCCAGAATGGGGGACTTGTAGAGGTCACGCTCGGGGATGATGGAGTGGCTGGGGACGGGGACCATTTTCCCTTTTTCAAACACTTTTTTAGCCATTGACGGCGGCCCCCTTTCTTCTCTTGGGAATCACACGGCTCAGAGCCGCCTTGAAGCGTTCGTTGTTGGTGGCCAGCATCACCAGGATGAGGACCACGGCGTAGGCCAGCATGCGGTAGTCGGAGAATTCACGCAGGGCCTCGGGCAGGACGTACAGCACCACGGTGGCGATGATGGAGCCCCAGATGTTGCCCAGACCGCCCAGCACCACGTACACCAGCACCAGGATGGAGGTGTTGAAGTCGAACTGGTCGGCGCTGACGCTGGAGTAGTTCAGGCCGAACAGCGCGCCGGCCGCGCCTGCCAGAGCGGCGGAGGTGACAAAGGCGATGAGCTTGTATTTGGTGACGTTGATGCCCACGCTCTCGGCGGCAATGCGGTTGTCCCGGATGGCCATAACCGCCCGCCCGGTGCGGCTGCGCACCAGGTTGAGCACGATGATGAGGGTGATCATCACCAGCACAAACCCGGCGGTAAAGGTGGCAATGCGGTGGTTGCCGGCGGCACCCTGGGCGCCCTTGATGATCTGAATGGCACCTTCCTCCAGGTGCAGGCTGTCCATGGTCTTGGTGCCGTCGATGTTCAGGGCGATGTGGAGCCCGTTTTCATCCCAGCCCACCAGCAAGCAGTTGATGATGCCCTTGATGATCTCGCCGAAGGCCAGGGTGACGATGGCCAGGTAGTCGCCCCGGAGACGCAGCACCGGGATACCCACCACAAAGCCCACCACAGCGGCCAGAATGGCGCCCACCACCAGAGCCAGCACCAGCCGGACCAGCTCATTGGGCACAGAGCTCTGGAGGCTCATGGACACGATGACGCCGGAGAAAGCGCCCACACTCATAAAACCGGCATGGCCCAGGGACAGCTCACCCAGAATGCCCACGGTGAGGTTCAGCGACACCGCCATACAGATGTAGCAGCAGATGGGCACCAGCATACCCGTCATGGAGCGGGTGAGCATTCCAGCGGACTGGAGCAGGGTCACAATCACAAAGGCGGCGATGACGCCCAGATAGGTGGCGTAGTCCACCTTGGTGATGGTTTTCATGTTTTTGAAGTAGTGTTTCATATCCGCCACCTCACACTTTCTCAGGCACGTACTTGCCCAGCAGACCGGAGGGCTTCACCAGCAGCACCACGATGAGCACGGCGAAGAGGATGGCGTTGGACAGCTGGGTGGAGATGTACGCCTGGGCCATGGACTCAATGATGCCCAACAGAATGCCGCCCAGGAAGGCCCCGGGGATGGAGCCGATGCCGCCGAACACGGCGGCGGTGAAGGCCTTGATGCCGGGCATAGAGCCGGTGGTGGGCAGCAGCACCGGGGAGTAGGAGCACAGCAGCACCCCGGCGATGGCGGCCAGAGCGGAGCCGATGGCAAAGGTCATGGAGATGGTGCGGTTGACGTGGATACCCATGAGCTGAGCCGCGCCCTTGTCCTCGGAGCAGGCCCGCATGGCTTTACCCATCTTGCTGCGGTTGGTAAACAGGGTCAGACACACCATGATGACGATACAGGCGGCCACGGTGAGCAGAGCCACATAGGAGATGCGCAGCTGGCCGCCGAACAAAGTCAGCTGTCCGCTGATGACGGGGGTGAAGTTCTTGGGGTTGGCCCCGAAGAGCAGCTGGGCGGCGTTTTGCAAAAAGTAGCTCACGCCGATGGCGGTGATGAGCACCGCCAGGCTCCCCGCCTCTCGCAGAGGGCGATAGGCCAGGCCCTCAATGACAATGCCCAGCACCGTGCACACGGCCATGGCCAGCAGCACGCACACCAGCGTGGACAGCCCGGTAGCCACCGCCGAGGGAGAATCCCCCAACAGGGAGCCGCTGGCATAGGTCATGGAGTAGAAGGCCACATAGCCGCCTACCATGATGACGTCGCCGTGGGCGAAGTTGAGCATCTTGGCGATGCCATACACCATGGTATAGCCCAGGGCGATGATGGCGTAGATGCTGCCCAGACTGATACCGGTGATCAGGTATGATAGAAATTCCATAAGCTCTCGATCCTCTCTTTTTCTCCTCTATTCCAGGAGCCAGAACGGAAGGGGTTCCGTGCCGGCTTCTGGGATAGAAATACAGAGTGGCTGCCGGAGCCCGGCAGCCTGCCCTGTGTTTTATTCGGATTGGATGGTTGCGTCAGGGAGTGACGTAGGTGCCGTCCTTGATGATGACGGCGGCGGGGTCCTTGGACACGGCGCCGTTGTCGTCCCAAGTCATCTCAGACCCGGCGCTGGTCAGACCCACCACAGACAGATCGCCCATGGCCTGGATGAGGCCGTCGCAGATCTCCTCGTTGGACATGTCGGGGGTGACACCGGAGGCCTTAATGGCTTTGTAAAGGATGTACACGGCGTCATAGGCATCGGCGGCGAACTGGTTGGGAGTCTCGCCGTGGCGGTCCTTGTACTCGGTGACGAAGTTCTGAGTGGCTTCGTCCTCAGCGTCGGCGGAGAAGGGAGTGAGCAGATACACACCCTCAGCCAGAGAGGCATCGAAGCCGTCAGCGGTCAAAATGCCGTCCATGCCGTCCACACCGAAGAAGGTGGGGGCGTAGCCCATGGCGTTGGCCTGGGTCAGAATGACGGAGGCGGGGGTGTAGTAGATGGGCAGGAACAGCAGGTCGGCTCCGGCGGACTGAGCACCGGTGAGCTGCACGTTGAAGTCGGTCTGGCTGGAGCTGTCGAAGGTGCCCTCATAGACCACGTCCATGCCGCGGGTCTTGGCCTCGGCGGCGAAGGTGTCCCGGATGCCCTGGGAATAGGGATCGTCATTTTTATAGATGATGGCGATCTTGGCGTCGTCGAAGTGCTCGTCGATGTACTGGGCGGAGCGGCTGCCCTGATTGGAGTCGGTGAAGCACACCTGATAGGTGTTGTCGTTGCCCTCAATGACGTCGTCACCGGAGGCGGAGGGGGTGAGGGTAAACACCCGGTCCTCATTGGCCAGAGGAGACACGGACAGGGCGGGCTTGGAGGTGACGGTGCCCACCAGCATCTGCATGCCCTTGTCCATCAGCTGGTTGTAGGCGTTGACCGAGGTCTCGGGGTCGTTGACGTCGTCAGCGGAGATGAGCTGGAACTGGATGTCACCGCCCAGGGCGTTGATCTCATCCACAGCAATCTGAGCGGCGTTGACCACGTTGGTACCGTAAATGGCGGCGTCTCCAGTGAGGGGGCCCACCACACCCACGGTGAACACGTTGGAGTCGCTGCTGCCTGTATTGTCCTTGTTGCCGCAGCCGGCCAGCATACCCATACACATGGCGCCTGCCATGAGCATTGCTGCAATCTGCTTCTTTTTCATTGTAACAACCTCCCATTTTACCGATTTAACACGCTGCAAGAGAATCGGTAAGATTGTTGACAATTATAGACCTGGGTCATGGGATTGTCAACCTTAAAAATGAACAATGACCGTCCACGTGGGACGGTCATTGTATTGCATACTGACGACAAAATGTCTTAGATTACCAGGCCGCCGTTGGGAGCCAGCACCTGACCGGTGACAAAGGAGGCCCCTTCCGAGGCCAAAAACAGGGCACAGGCGGCGCATTCCTCCGGCGTTCCGATGCGTCCCAAGGGGGTCTCGTCGGCCAGGGCGGCCAGGTCTTCGGAGGACAAATGGGCGTTCATCTCGGTGGCAATGACGCCGGGGGCAATGCAGTTGACCCGAATGTTTGAAGGGCCAACTTCCTGTGCAAGCGCCTTAGTGTAGGCAATGACGGCACCTTTTGTGGCGGAATAAGCCACCTCACAGGAGGCCCCCACCTGGCCCCATATGGAGGAAATGGTGAGGATGCACCCCTCTTTGCGGTGGACCATGTGGGGCAGTACGGCCTGGCAGCAGTAGTGCATGCCGTCCACGTTGACGCCGAAGAGGGTTTTCCACTGCTGGGGGTCAATGTCCGTCACCAGACCCACATGGGACAGGCCAGAGCAACAAATCAAAATGTCAAGTTGACAAAAATTTTCTAACACATTGTCAACCATGGTTTTGGCCTGGACGGGGTCGGACAGGTCGGCGCACACCTCCAGCACGGGCACGGAGAGGGCAGAGAGCTCTTGAGAGAGAGCGTGGAGCTTGTCCACATTGCGGTGGGCGTGGATGGCCACGCCGTACCCGGCCTGGGCGAAGGCGCGGGCGGTGGCGGCGCCGATGCCGCCGGAGGCGCCGGTTATCAGAGCGTATTTCATACGATCACCTCGGGATAGAATAAAAAAAGTATAACATGAAAAAAAGGTGTTGACAAGAAAGGGAGTATTATGTATAATAGCATTCGTTCCCGCGAGCAATGGACGATTAGCTCAGCTGGTATGAGCACCTGCTTGACGTGCAGGGGGTCACAGGTTCGAGTCCTGTATCGTCCACCATAAAAACCGCTGTTTTCGAGAGAGAACAGCGGTTTTTCTTTACTTTTTCTAGGTATTCACGGGGCGAGCCCTGACCACATATTCGTTTTGACCACAGTTTAGTCACAGACAGAGTAAAAACTGCCCTCCGGAAGTGTTCCTTCCGGAGGGCAGTTTTCTTCTTTTAGACGGCTGGTTTCTTAGCTCTGAGGAGGGCCAGTTCCTGTTTCATATCTGCGATCAGTATGGCCAGCTTCTCCTCACACTCCGTCTCCGTGGGGGCGTAGATGTTTCGGGCTATGCGCTTGCCGTTGACCTTGGGGGAGTAGCGTCCCTCCCAGAGGTGATCGTTGATCTGGGTCACGCAGCCGGTTCCAGGCTTACGGTATTTGCCTTTCACCGCCTGGAAGGGGGTGGATGTGGCTGGTCTGCTGGGCTTCGGATTGGGGGGCGGCTCCACCCCGGCAATGCCCCGGTCGATGCGATCAGCGGCTCTCTGGCGCATTTCATCACTGACATGGGCGTAGACGTTCAGTGTCGTGGCGCTGGACACATGGCCGATGATGGCGGATAAGGTTTTGATGTCCATGCCATGCTCCAGGGCGTTGGTGGCGAAGGTATGGCGGAGGTCGTGGAAGCGGACGTGTTTGCATCCTGCACGTTCCAGTACCTTGGACAGCTTCTTTCGTACTGCCGCTGGATCCAAGGGGGAGTCCTTTTTTTGGGGGGAGGGGAACATCCAGCGGGAGCTGCTGCCCTCCCGATACCGGAGCAGGATGTGGAGGATGGGGCGGGGGAGAACCAGGCTTCGGTTGGAGGCCTTGGTCTTGGGCTGGGAGACCACCAGCTTCTTGTGGATGCGCTGCACCTGCCGCTCTACCTTTAATGCTCCTGTCTGCACATCCAGGTCGTCCCATTGGAGGGCCAGGATTTCCCCTCGGCGCAGGCCGGTGGATAGCTCCAGCAACAGGAGTTCATAGCACCCGTCTTCTTTGGCCTGAATCAGCAGGCGTTGAATTTCCTCCCCGGTGAGCACCTGCATTTCCTTGGGACGGGTGGTGGGTACCTTGCAGGCAGCGGCGGGATTTTTCTGAATCAGGCCCTCAGCCAGGGCCTTATCCAGTGCCATGCGGCAGGTGACGTGGCAGCTTTTCACCATCCGGTCGGATAGTCCTGGGCCGTACAGATCCCTTTGGGCCAGCCGCCCGTTTTGTTTCAGCCGTTGATAGAACTGCTGGAGATCCCCTTGGGTCAACTGGGAGAGGGGAATGTGCCCCAACTCAGGGATGATGTGCTGATAAATTCGGTTTTCGTAGTCCGTCTGGGTTTTGGGTTTGATGCCTGGTTTGCAGTACTGCTGATACCAGTGATCCAACCATGCCCCAAAGGTCATGTCTATCTTAGGCAATTTGGATGCTGCTCCCTGAACCTCCTCTTTCAGGGCTTTTAGCTTGGCTGCACATTCTGCCTTGGTTTTAGCCAGTACGTTTTTGGTTTTGGGGCGTCCGTTGTCGTCGTAGCCGATGACGTATCGCCCTTCCCATCGGCCATCCTTTCTCAGGTGGAGGCTGCCACCTCCACGTTTTCGTTTCTTTGCCATGGCTCCATCTCCTCTCCCAGCAATTCTGTCAGGAAGCCGCCCACAATGTCGGCGGCATTGCGCTGCATATCCCCAGTTACATGGGTGTAGGTGTCCAGGGTGAAGCTGGCCTTGGTGTGGCCTAGAATCCCGGACAAGGTCTTGGCATCCACGCCGCTGGACAGGGCATGGGTGGCGAAGGTGTGGCGGAGGTCATGGAATCGAATGTCCGGTAATCCAGCCTCCTGGAGCAGCTCTTTCAATCGCCGATAGGCTTTGGAGGGAGAGACGGGCTGTTCTGGCCGGAGGGGATCAGGAAAGATCCACTGGGATAGGGCGGACTGCTTTCGCTCCCGCAGCATCTGGGCTGTGCTGGAGGGGAGCAGGATGGTCCTGGTTCCTGCGTAGGTCTTGGTATCTCCCACCTCCACGCCACCGCCTTTTCTGGGGTGGATGGTGCGGCGCACCTTCAAGTGTCCGGATGCTTCATCAAAGTCTGACCATTGGAGTCCACACAGCTCGCCCCGCCGCAGACCTGTGGTCAGCTCGGTGAAGAAGAAGTCTCGCCACACCCAATCTTTTTGGATGACCGCTTTGAAGGCATCCAGCTGGTGGTGGTTCAGAATTCCCTTGGTGCGATGAGCCACCTTGGGGGTTGTTACCTTCTGGGCAGGGTTGGCTGGGAGGAGACCTTCATCTACGGCGGTTTTCAAGGCGTGATGAAGGGTGTTGTGAATCCCACGGACGGTGGTGGGACTTAGTCCCGGCCCCTGATTGCCCCGTTTGTCCATGCGTCCGTGCTCCAGCAGCTTCTGGTAGAGGGTGTTCAAGTCTTTGCCTGTGAGTTTCAGCAGGGGCTTGTCCCCCAGGTATGGTTTGACGTGGTTGTTCAAGTCCCTTCGGTATCCATCTAAGGTATTGGGGCGAATGTTTGCTGAGATGTACTCATCCAGCCATTTGTCCAACCATTGGGACAGGGTCATGCTGCTTTTCTCGGTGAGATGTACGCCCTGATAGGCGCTGATGTTCTGCCGCAGTTTGGCAGTTAATTCTCTTTGGGTATCGGCGTAGACGTAGCGGAAGATGGGAGTGCCGTTTTCCTTGTGGCCGATGACCATACGGCCCTCCCAGCGGCCATTCCGTTTCCGCACCATGCCGTCCCCGGATGCTCTGCGTTTTGCCATGGCATCAATCCTCCTTCTGTATGTGATGGCAGGTGTACTCTGTTTCCTCTTCAGGGGAATACAGTCCATCCGCCTCCAGTTCTTTTGCGATTCCCCAGGCCAGCTTGAATCCTGCGGTGAAGCTGGCCTGGGAGATTTCTTCTCGCAGCAGGGCTTGTCCATCTACCAGGTCCATGAGCCTACGCCGCTGTGCTTTGTCCAGGCAGTCCCGCACTTCTTGACGGGCAGTTTCAATCTCATGCTCCAGCTCTGTGAGGTTGGGCTTTCGGAAGAACCGCTGGTGCAGGGCTTTCATATAGTCGTTCATGTGTGCCGCCTCCTTATCAGCAACACACAATATCGAAATAGGAAGAGAATAGCCAGCGGATTTCACCACAATTATCAAACTGTTATCATTTGCTCCGGGCCAATTTCCTCGGGGCGTTTTCTTTGGTGACAGTGTGCTATTTTTGGCGTTGTGATTACCAGCCACCCATGCTCATGCCCCAGCTCAGCTGCTCCTCCTCGTGGTTGACCGAGACTACTTTATCTTTGTATCGCAACACAGATTTTTACACGCTCACATAGATCACACGGACTTCTGGAAGTCCAACACTTCCTTGAAGCTAATGTGGCCGTTGGTGCTGTTCACCTCCCGCACACTCCGGCCACGCATAAGCTCATAGGTTCGCTGATCCATGTCGGTGTCGGCAGTGAGAATGTGATTGCAGAGATTTTGTTCCACCGCCACCTTGTAGAGATACCTGCCCATGCGCTGTGCGAAGTCATCCGTGATGCCGATGAGTATGGTGGAGAGAACCTCGGGCAGGAAGGCGCTGGCGTTCTTGGTGTTGAGATAACCCAGATAGAACTCCACAGCTTTTTCGATGAACTCGCTCTGGCTCTTGCAGTTATCCATTCGATAGGTGTCCTCAATTTTCCTCCTCACAGAGGGGGTGAAAAAGACGGTTGTTTTCTGTTTTCCTTTGACCATAATATTCTCCTTTCGCTTTGAAACTATCTTGAATTCCTTGGGACTGTAAG